>CANRBU010000011.1 GCA_947628925.1 uncultured Clostridia bacterium
GTAGTAACACACACACACACACACACACACACACAAGTATATTTAAATAACAGTTTTGCAAAAACAGCAAGACTTTTTATGGTATATAAAAGATTATTTTATAGTATAACTATAAGATAGTCTTTTTGTTTTTTCTGCTAACAAAAAAATAAAAGGAGGTACTCTAAAATGGAGGAAAAAAAGAAAAGTGGTTTAAGCACCGCAGGAATGGTATTAGGAATTATAGCAATATGTTTTTCATTTATACCTATACTAAATTACATATCAATGATACTTGGAATTTTAGCTGTTATATTTGGACTTATAGGAACAATAAAAGGCGAAGGAAGAGGAATGGCTATAGCAGGACTTATTCTAGGGATATTATCATTTATACTTATTTATAATTCTTATTCAGAATTAGGAAAGGCTGTAGAAACTGTAGGAAACAGCTTAAATAATGCTGTAAATGAAATTAACAGTGGGACAAGTTCAATATCAGATGTAAGTACAAGTACAACAGCAAATGCAAAAACAGAATACAATCAAGGAGAAGAGGCTCGTTTAGGTGATGGAGCTATTACAGTTACTAAAGTAGAAAAATCAAATGGTACTCAATGGGATAAGCCTAATTCAGGTAAAGAATATGTAATAGTATCAGTAACAATAGAAAACAAAGGAAGCAAAAATTTATCATATAATCCATTTTATTTCAAGATGCAAAATTCACAAGGACAACAAGAGAGTGAGAAATTCACAACAATTAATAGTGACACAGCATTATCAAGTGGAGAATTAATTTCAGGTGGAAAAGTATCAGGAACAATAGCATTTGAAGAACCAATAGGGGATACAGGATTAATTTTAGTGTATAATGATAGTATCTGGAGTTCAAAAGAATTAAAAATCAATCTATCAAATGAATAAATATAACAAGCAGGGAGTAGTAAGTTTCTCATCAGGAGCTTAAAAGATTTCTCAAGAAATCACTCCTTGCACATTTTTTATATAAAATAACAGCTATAATCTTCAAAAATGTGGCTTTAATTTATTACATTATATCTAGACTTTTGTATCTAACTTGAAAGAGTAAAGAAATTTATCAACATTATAATAATCCGTCAATATTTTCGGGAAAATTTTTTAACAAAAACTGACAAAAAATATCAAAACAGGCACTAAATGTCTGAAGTGTTGCAATAAATATTGACAAATCATAATAGTTAGTATATTATTAAATATAAGATTAGGTTTGAGATTTGTTCTTAAAATTTGGATGAATCTCAAACTTAATTTAAAAAATATTATACAATTTTATGCAAAAAATAGTACAACTTTGGTACAACTTTTTAAAAGAAAAATAGGGAAAAAAGGACAATATGAACAAGAAAAATGTATAATAAAAAAGCTGTAAAATACATAAAAACAGGCAAATAGCTTAAATATGTGTTCATAGCTCAGCAGGATAGAGCAGTCGCCTCCTAAGCGACCGATGGTGGTTCGAGTCCGCCTGGGCACACCAATTTATAAATATCAAGACGATTAAAAAAATTCTTAATAAAAGAAAAATCTTTTATTAGGATTTTTTTTTAAAAACCATAGAAATGAATTTATAATAATTTTTTTAATACAAAAATAATTGAAATTTACAAAATCACGAATTTTGTAACAAAAATATCTAAAAACACATACTTTTAATACAAAAAACAAGAAAAAGTATTGACCAAATTTCAAAAATGTGTTAAAATGTAACAAAAGGGTGTAAAAACACATACTTTTAGTACAAAAAACGTGGTGATAAAATGAAAAGATATGAAAAAATATTAAAATTAAAAGTTTTTAATGTAGAAGATGTATATAAATTAACGGGAAATATAAATACTGCTAAAAGTATAATAAGAGATTTATTATTATTTAATTATATAAAAAGAGTAAAGCATAATCTATATGTTGTATGTAACATAGAATTTAAAAATACAATTCCAGATCAATATATGATAGCTTCAAAAGTAAAAGATGACTCGTATATATCGTATCATTCGGCTTTAGAATATTATGGAGTTAAAAATCAAATTTTTTATGAAGTATATATATCTACCAAGAAAAGATTTACAAATTTTGAATTTGAAGGGATATTATATAAATATATAAATAGTAAAAATGATTTTGGAATAATACAGATGGATAAGGTTAGAGTAACAGATAAAGAAAGAACATTTATAGATTGTATAGATAAAACAGAACTGGCAGGTGGAAATGAAGAATTAATAATGTGCTTAGAATTATTGGGAAAATTAAAGGGAGATAAAATATTGGAATATTTGAAACATTATAATTCTAGCAAGTTATATGCCAAAACAGGATTTTTTTTAGAATTATATAAAGAACATTATGGTGTAGAACAAAATGTAATAGAAGAATGTAGAAAAAAATGCGAAAATAAGAGATTATATTTTAATGAAGAAACTAAAAAAATGAAAAGCAAATATATAAAAGAATGGAATTTGATAGTACCTAAAATATTTACAAATAAAGGAGAAGGTTTATATTGGTAGAAAAATATAAAGACTATATAGAAAACATTTCTAAAAAAACAGGATTTATTCAGTCAACACTTGAGAAAGTAGATAGATTAATAAAAATTTTAGAGTGGACGAACAGTGACATGAAATTAAATAAAATGCTAGCATTAAAAGGAGGTACAGCTATAAATGTAGCTATTTTCAACTTCCCAAGATTATCTGTTGATATTGATTTTGACTTAACAGAAAATTTAAAAAAAGAAGAAATGATAGAGGAAAGGCAAAATATACATAAATTATTGGTTAATTATTTAAATGCGAATAATTATAAAATTAATATTCAAAAATCAATAAATACATATGCATTAGATTCAATTGTTGCAGAATATCTTGATATAAAAGGGAACATTGATAATATAAAAATTGAAATAAATTACATGAATAGAGTGCACATTTTAGATACCAAAAGAATAAAAGTAAACACAGATGTTTTTGAGGACAAGCATTTAATTATACATTGTATTCATCCAATAGAAATATATGCGGCAAAATTATGTGCCTTATTAAATAGAACTACGGCAAGAGATTTATATGATGTTTATATATTGAGTAGGTATAATTTGTTTGATAATTATGAAAAAAAGTTGTTAAAGCAATGTTTTATGTTAGAATATATAGCCATTAATGATTATAGATTGGGGGATATGAAAATTGATAATATTGAAAAGTTAAAAACACAAGATATTAAAACAAAATTATTACCAACATTAAAAGATAGAAATCCACGAAAAAGTAATGTGGATGAAATGAAACAGGTTGTCAGAGATTATTTAAGTGATATTTTGGTAGTTGATAATAATATAAAAGAATTTTATGATAAATTCCAAAGAGGAATTTATGAGCCAGAACTAATAGTCGATGATGATGAAATAATAAAAAGAATAAAAGAACATCCTATGATAAAGTGGAAATTAAATAATAAATAAAAGGAGAATTTGATATGGAAAAAAATAATGATGTTAATGAAAAAAGATGTGCATTATGTAATAAGCCGTACAATTATAAATATAAGATGTTTGGAAGGGGATGCCTTGATAATTTATATGAATTATTAGAAATTTCAAAGCCACCTAAATTTATATGGAATAAGGAAACATACTTATGTACAAGAATAGCATGGAAAAACCATAAATTTTTTCTTAATAAAAACAAAAAATATGCTTTAACACAAAAATATATAGCATTAAATTATTTAAATAGAATGAATTGCAAATTTTTGGATGACATAAAAGAAGAAATTTCGAAAGATATAAAGAATATTTCCGTGTTTTCAAGAAATATAATAGATAGTATTTCTTTCAAATTAAATGATATATATAAGTTATTTAATGATGCGCAAAGATTTAATGAAATTATAAAAGATATGCAAAATATAACTTGGGAAGAAGTAGATGAAAAAATTGCAGAAAATTTTATAAAAAGTATTAGTTTTATATTTAATATAACCAAAAAAACAAATCCAATATCATATGCTGTATTTTATTCAATGCAATATACATTTTGGCAAATTGTAGTTATTGGTGGAATGTTAAAAGATAAAAAATTATCAGCAATACTTTTAAGTAATTCTTTATCTTTACCTGGAATAAAACCAAAAGATTTGATACTACAAGATAGTTTGACAGATAAATTATTAAAAGATAGTAAAGTATTTAATGAGACAATAAAAGAATTAATAGAAAAATATGGAAAAGAAAGAGAAATGTTTGATTTAAAAGATTATGAAAAAAATGGAGTCTTGCTTAAATTCGAAGGAGGTGACTTGCTTTATTCATTACATAAGGCTACAATGTTTGTCAAAGCAAGAAAAAATGAGGATAATACATGGAATCTTGAAGGAGATATAAATGATAAATATGATTTTACAGAATTTAAAGATTTGAATGAATATGCTGATAATAAAGAAGAAGTACTTACTGATATGTTATCAACACTATTGAATAATTTTGGAGTTGTTTCAAGTGAATATGGAGTTATAAAGACATATAATGTAAAAATAAAATTTGAATTTTCTAAGTACAAAATTAAATAGAATAAAAGGAATGATTGCATGGAAAATAAAAAAATAATTTTATATATTTTACTATTATTAGTAAGTTGCATAATTGTAAGTTTTTTATCTGTTGAAATTACAAAATTATACTTTTCAATAAATAGAAATACGGATTATAAAAAATTAGGTTTAGAAATAGACCAAAACGATATAGAATATTGCACTACATATAGAGAAGATATTCTAGATGGAAAGTATAAAGTATATAAGTTAAAAAATTATTATGAGGGCAGTATGGATAATTTCAAAAATCAATTAGAAGAAAGCAATTTGTGGGATAAAAACAAATATTATGAATACATAATGAAAGAATTTTCAGAAATAAAAGATGATAGTAGTATTCCGATAGACAGAGAAGACTTATATTACTATAATGGGAAAAATGTATATGCAATATTTGATTTGAAGCATGCAAAATTATATTATTATATAAATAGAATATTTAATAATCATGAAGATTACTATGAAGTTTTAAACTTAGATATAAAAAATTATATAAGTAGAGAAATATATGATGTAAGGGGAGGACCACAAAATGATGGGAGAGATTACTATGTATATAACTTTACAGAAGAAAGAGAAAAAGATATAGTACAACAATTGGAACAAAATCAAAAATGGAGCAGAAATAAATTAGATGATGACAAATTAAAAAATTTTGAATACAACCAAGAGGTTCTTAACATTAGCAATGGATATTATTATTATGAATTAATATGTAGAACAAGTGATGTGCGAAAGAAGGAAATTGTTACTGAAGAAACTGCAACAGGTTACGAAATGGGAGTTTATGATACTGATAACAATACCTTATATTATTATTGGGAAAGTATATAAAATAAATATTTCTAATGCCACAAGAATATATTTTTTGTTATAAGCATATTGTAAAATAATAAAATTTATGCTAAACTTAGTTTAAGTAAAATTTAAAAAATAGAAGAAACTAAAGGTGTTTAGAGACCCATAAAAAAGAGGTAATTTTTTAATATGCAAGAAAATTTTATGAAAGAAGCTCTAAAAGAAGCAGAAAAAGCATACAATAAGGATGAAGTTCCTGTTGGATGTGTCATAGTAAAAGATGGCAAAATTATAGCAAGAGCACATAATTTAAAAGAAAGTAAAAATGATACTACAAATCATGCAGAAATTTTAGCAATACATAAAGCAAGTAAAAAATTGCAGTCATGGCGCTTGATAGATTGTGATATGTATGTAACATTGGAACCATGTACAATGTGTGCTGGTGCGATTATAAATGCTAGAATTCGCAAACTATATTTTGGCGCAAAGGATGAAAAAACAGGAGCAGTAGGTTCAGTATTTAATTTGTTAGAAGATTATACTTTTAACAACAAAGTAGACTATGAAGAGGGAATTATGCAAAAAGAATGTGAAGATATTTTAAAGAAATTTTTTAAAGAACTAAGGAAGAGGAGAAGTAAATGAAGCAAGAATTACAAAGGATGGTAAATAAAAAATCTTTCCATATTACTATTTTATTAAGTATAGTATTTATCATGCTTGTTATACTAGGGTTTGTTGTACTTCGTTATTCTGTTGAAGGCGAAACCAATATGCCTTTTATAATTTCAAAAATATCTATTATAAGTTCAGCAACAGGAAAATCTGAAAAGATTGATAATAATATGCACTTTGATATTGATCAAAATAATGATATCTATTTATATATAGAAAAAAATACTGAACATGAAGGGATAGAAGCAATAGAAAGTGTAACAATAGATAATATAAAAATGAGCAAAGAAAACGAAAAAGGTACATTACATATCTATAAACCAAATAATGAAAATACTGATACTATATTTTCAAATTTAGAAAATTTAGAAACTAACACTTTAGAATATACAGTAGCAGAAAATTCAGATATGAAAAATTTAAAAATTACAAATCAAGGCGGACTTTTAGTTTTTAGATTAGCTAATCAAAATATTGCTCAATATGATTTAGAGTATCAAGTTGCAAGTGAAGGAACAAATTATAATGATTTATTGAAAAAAGCAGAAGTAGTACAAGAAGATTTAAAAGTACATCTTGAATTTGATTTAACAATAAGGTTACAGTCATTAAAATCATTTAAGGGTACAATTTCTTTAGAATTACCTTTGGAAAATGTAATTGAACAGGGAACTGCATCAGAAGAAATAACAGACATGGATAAATTTGTTTTTAAAAGAATAAAAGAATAAAAATTATAAAAAATACTTGTCAAAAGCAAGCTTTATAGTATATAATAGCACATGGTAGAGAGTTTTCATCTTTGTATAGAGAGTATCCAATAAAAGCCTATGAACCTTGTCAGATCCGGAAGGAAGCAGCAATAAATAGATCCTTTTATGTGGAATGCTCTCTATAGAGAGATGGAAGTTTATCTGCCATTTTTCCAACTATAAAAATAAACTTCTAGCGTATATGTGAGAAGGGATGAAAATAAATGGGATATACAGCACTTTATAGAAAATTTAGACCAATTACATTTGCGGAATTGGTAGGTCAAGAACATATAACAAAAACTCTTAAAAATCAAATTATGGCTAATCGTGTTGGACATGCATATTTATTTAATGGTGGGAGAGGTACTGGTAAAACATCATCAGCTAAAATTTTAGCAAGAGCTATTAACTGTTTAAATCCAAAAGATGGTGAACCTTGCAATGAATGTGAAATATGTAAAGCAGCTTTAAATGGCTCATTGACTGATATAGTTGAAATGGATGCAGCTTCTAATAATGGTGTAGAAGATGTAAGAGCAATTCGTGAAGAGGTTAATTTTTTGCCAACAAAAGCAAAATATAGAGTTTACATTATTGATGAGGTACATATGCTATCAATAGGTGCATTTAATGCTCTATTAAAAACTTTAGAAGAACCACCTGAACATGTAAAATTTATTTTAGCAACTACTGAACCACAAAAATTGCCAGCTACAATATTATCAAGATGCCAACGTTTTGATTTCAAACGTATTTCAAATGAGGATATTGTAAAAAGATTGAAAATTGTTTGTGAAGAAAGTAATATCGAAGCAACTGAAAATGCATTAAATATTATTGCAGTTTTAGCTGAAGGAGCAATGAGAGATGCTTTGTCAATTTTAGAAAGATGTGTGCAAGATGGTGATAATAAAATTGATGAAGACAAAATAAAAGATTTAGTAGGAATTCCAAAATTTGAATTTGTTAATCGTATTGTACAAGCAATTTCTTCATATAGTATAGAAGATGCAATTAGTGTGACAAATGAAATAATTAACCAAGGTAAAGATTTAGAAAATTTTTTATGGGAAATGATAAAATATGTTAAAGATATATTGATTTTCCAAACCTCTAAAAAAATAGAACTTTACAATGAAGATGAAATTAAGCAAATTAAAGATTTAGCAGGCAAAATGCAAAAAGAACGCTTGGTAGAACTTATTTATGAATTATCTGAATTGCAGAATAATTTAAAATGGTCAACTCAGAAAACTATTATTTTCCAAGCTGGAATTATAAAATTATGTGCGAACATAACAAAACAACTAGAGACAAATGTAGTTGTACCACAAGTGCAACCACAAACAGTGGCAAGTACTGTGACAGTGCAAAATAATTTTAGACCGCAAGTAAATACAGCACCTAAGCCACCTCAAAAACCTAAAATGCAGATGGCTGTTGGAGGCTCAGGAAACATAGCACAAGAGTGGCCAAAAATTGTTACAAACTTAAAAAATAATGGAAAAATAGTTTTATATACAAATTTGATGAATACACAGGCTACTGAATTAAATGATATGACAGTAGGAATTCAGTTTAAAGGTGGACTTACACCTTTTGGTAAAACTGTTTTGGAAAAACAAGAAAATATCCATGAATTGGAAACGTTAGTTTCAAAAGTATGTGGAAAGCCGATGCAAATAAAATATGTAGAAGGAAATGTTCGGTAAATCAGTTCAACAAACACCTGCAGAGAGTTTACAAGACCTTGCAAATGCATCTGACATACCATTTAATATTATAGATAATTAATTTTAGAAGGGAGATGACTTAAATGTCAAAAAGAGGAGGCTTCCCAGGGGGAATGGGAGGATTTGGCGGAATGAATATAAATAACTTGATGAAAGAAGCTAAAAAAATGCAAGCTAGTATGGAGAAATCACAAGAGGAGTTGGCGCAGAAAGATTTTGATGCAACAGCTGGTGGAGGTGCCGTTCAAGTAAAGGTTTCAGGTCAAAAAGTAGTAAAGGAAATTAAAATAAAAAAAGAAGCGGTTGACCCAGATGATGTTGAAATGCTAGAAGATTTAATATTAACATGTGTAAATGAAGCTTTAAGAAAAGTTGATAGTGCACAGGCAGCAGAACTTGGAAAATACAACATACCAGGACTTATGTAGAAGAAATGAGGAAGTATAAATGTCATTATATTCACCATCAATCGAAAAACTAATTGAAAGTTTTGAAAGGTTACCTAGTATTGGGCATAAAACTGCTGCTAGGCTTGCCTTTTATATGTTAAATTGTTCACAAGAAGAAACAGAGCAATTTGTAAATTCCATTATTGATGCAAAGAAAAATTTAAAATATTGTAGTAAATGTTTTAATATTTCTGATACAGATCCTTGCTCAATATGTGCAAACCCTAAGAGAGATGTAACTTCTATTTGTGTTGTAGAAGATGTGCGTGATATTATTGCAATGGAAAAAACGCATGAATTTAAAGGTGTTTACCATGTATTGCATGGCTCTATTTCACCTATGAATGGTGTAGGACCTGATGATATAAAAATAAAGGAATTGTTGACTCGCTTAATGGAAGGTGAGGTAAAAGAGGTAATTTTAGCAACAAACCCTAGGGTTGAGGGCGAGGCAACTGCAATGTATTTGTCAAAACTGATAAAACCATTAGGGGTAAAAGTTACAAGAATAGCACATGGAATTCCAGTTGGAGGAGATTTAGAATATACTGATGAAGTTACTCTAACTAAAGCCTTGGAAGGTAGAAGAGAAATTTAAAAAATGGCAGTTATATGCCATTTTTTTGATAGTTTAATAAAATATTGCAAATGTTTTCTGCTGAATGTGGTTGAGCTAGTTGTTTTGTGTTTTGTTTCATTTCTTCTAGCTTTTCAGGGTGTGAGAATAATTCTTGAAATATATTTTTTGGGTTATCATATTTTTTTATCCAGATTCCAATTCCTTTACTTTCTAAAAATTCAGCATTTTCTTCTTCTTGTCCAGGAATTGGGTTTATAATTACCATAGGCAAATTGCAAGCTAAACTTTCAGATGTGGTTAATCCACCTGGTTTTGTAATAATTAAATCAGTAATAGACATTAGTTCTGGCACATGTTCAGTATATGATAATACTTTAATACTTTTTTCTTTTTTATGTCTTGAAACTATTTCTTTGAAAAGTGTGTTCATTTTTTCATTTTTTCCACTTATGGCAATCACTTGAATATTATCTATGTAAGTAATTAAACTTTCAAAAATTTCAAGAGTTTTTGATTTGCCTAACCCAAATTCACCGCCAGCAAAAAATAATATATTTTTTTTATTTTCTTCTAATCCGTAGTTAACTAGAACTTCTTTCCTATTGAAAGAAAGTAAAAATCGTTCTGAAATTGGTATTCCTGTTGCATAAATTTTTTCTTCAGGGATATCTTTATAAATTAAATATTGTTTCATTTTATCATGTGCAACAAAGAAGTAGTCTGTATAATCACTTCCAATAAGCCATTGATCATGTGGTGCAAAATCAGTCATTATTGTTGCAATTTTACTTTCAATTTTTCCTTTTCTTTTCAAATAGCTACACATCTGACTTCCAAATGGGTGTGTTGATATTATTAAATCAGGTTTTTTTTCACGTAATAATTTTAATAGTTTTATTGCCATAATTTTATTTGCTCTACTAGAAATATGTGCTAAGGGACCTTTTTGTGAATCAGAGTAAATTCTACCCCAAGCCCAAGGAAGTTTCATTGCCATTTGACGATATGCTGCTGTTGTAACTTTTTCTAAAGTTATATTTACATATTTCATACAATCAATTAGTTCAATCTCTAGTGAAGTGTCAATTTTTTTTAAAGTGGCATCAATTGATTTTGCGGCATTTAAATGCCCTCCACCATATGATGCATAGAATATTAATATTTTCATTACTAACCTCTTTTTTTTTATTTTTTTTGATTATATCATATTTTTTGTAAAACATGTATAAAAATTGCAAAAAAAACCAAAATATAGTAGAGAGGTGAGATTTTGAAAAAGTTTTTTAGATTTTTAATTACAATTATTTTGATTTTGATATTAACAATTTGTGTGTGGATTGTGGAAAAAGGAACTAAAAATGTGTCTTATGCTGCGACTTCTAATTCTACATCAGATGTGCAATTAATGGCTAGAGCAATTAATGGAGAAGCAAGAGGTGAACCTTATGAAGGACAAGTTGCTGTTGGAGCTGTTATATTAAATCGTGTGAAAAGTTCAAAGTTCCCTAATACTATTGCAGGTGTAATTTATCAGTCTGGGGCTTTTACTGCAGTTTCAGATGGACAAATAAATCATCCGATTGCTGAAAATTCTACTGTGTATAAAGCTGCTAGAGATGCAATGAATGGCTGGGATCCAACTGGTGGATGCATTTATTATTTTAACCCTGCAACTGCAACTAATAAATGGATATGGTCAAGACCACATGTTAAAACTATTGGAAAACATAGATTTTGTAAATAAATTTAATTCTTTTCAAACTAGAGTTGAGAATTAGAAAGGACAGTGATTAGAATGAATAAAATTAAAGATTGGGTTAATAGATTAAAAAAGGGACATATGCTTAGTGTTATAGGTGTATTTTTAGTTATAATAATTATACTTGGTGTTATGTTGTTTCAAAAACAAATGGAAGCTAGACAAGTTTCAGAAAATACGTATAATATGGCTTTTTATGAATTAGTTGATTATGTTGGAAATGTTGAAACGTATTTAGCAAAATCAGTTATTTCTACTACACCTGAGCAAGGTGCAGAGACTTTAACAAATTTATGGAGAGAGGCAAACATGGCTCAGACTTATTTGTCACGTTTGCCGATAGAAAGCCAAGAATTAGAGAATACTCAGAAATTTTTGAATCAGGTAAGTGATTATAGTTATGCTTTATCTCGTAAAAATATATATGATGAAAGTTTGTCACAAGAAGATATGGATAATTTGCAGAGTTTACACGGTTATAGTGTTGAATTACAAAATACTTTAAATCAGCTTTCTGAGGATATTAATAGTGGTAGAATTAAATGGGGAGAATTAACTAAAAAGGGAAGTGCAGCTTTTGCACAACAAGTAAGTACTGAAAGTCAAGATGGTTTTAGCAATTTAGAGGAGAATTTTCATGAATATTCTGGGTTAATTTATGATGGTGCATTTTCTGAACATCTTACAAATGAACAGCCTAAAGGCTTGACAGGTGAAGATATTGATGAAGAGCAGGCAAAACAAGTTGCTATCCAATTTATTGGTCAAGATAAAATAAAAGAAGTTTCTAGTTTAGGGAAATCAGAAAATGCGACTATGATATCATATACTTTTTCTATGCAAACTCAGGATGATCAAAATATAAATATATCTATTTCGCAAAAAGGTGGACATGTGATTTATATGAATTATGATAGGGAAGTTACTTCAGAAGTTATTTCACATGAGCAGGCTAACCAAATTGGAAAAGATTTTCTTGCACAAAAGGGTTTTCCTAATATGAAGGAAACATATTATTTGATTCAAGGTGGAATTATTACTGTTAATTATGCCTATAATCAAAATGAAGTTATCATGTATCCAGATTTAATTAAGGTAAAAATTGCTCTTGATAACGGAGAAATCTTAGGGATTGAAACAACAGGTTATTTAAATAATCATGTTGAAAGAGATATTTCTAAAGTGAAAATTACAAAGGAACAAGCTAAAGAAACCCTAAATAAAAAGTTAAATATTGAAAGTGAAGGTTTAGCATATATTCCAACTGAGTGGAAAACGGAGATTTTGTGTTATGAATTTAAAGGTAAAGTTGAGGAAACAGAGTTCTTAGTGTATATTAATGCGGAAAATGGAAGAGAAGAGGATATTTTGGTTATTAAAGATACGCCAAATGGCATATTGACTATGTAAAAAAATAGGCCCAATTGGGTCTATTTTTAATGTTTTTTATATACGTCTTTTGAAAGTAGGTAAGTTCCTACAACTTTACCGTTTTGCTTTAAAATTTTGTATGCCTCAGAGTAGATAGAAGTTGCTGTTGTACTTGTTACGCGATTAGTTATTTCAACTTTATAGTCTTGATCTGTTTTTAAACCTAGTATCTGGAAGTTTGCTGTACCATTACTAACTGAAGCGATTAATTTAATTGGGTAATTTCTATTATTTTTAAATTTGAAATCTATAGCTCCATAAACAACTGTGGCATCACGACTAGCTGCTGCATAAGAAGGTACAAATTGATGGTTTGTTCTTTCAAGAATTTCTAAGTTTGCATATACAACTGCATTGTATAAAGTGGTTGTAATTTGGCAAATGCCACCGCCAACGCCATCAACTACTTCACCACTTACATATATTGGTGCTTCGCGGTAACCAGCGGCGATAGTTCTTTCACCAACGACTTTGTTGTATGAAAAAGTTTCACCTGGCATTAAGACCATTCCATTTATTTTATTTGCCGCTAAAATTAAGTTTGTTGTTCTATCTTTATCACGTGTTGAATATGAAGTTGAAAAGGTTGATAGTAAATCAGGAAAGGCTTCTCTTCCTAACATATTTGTTGTAACATTAGGAGGTAAAATTTTTAGTGGTATTTCATATTCTTCTTTTTCTTCATTTAACATATTTTTAACTTCATCTACAGTTATGGCAAAATCAATTCCGTTTTCACTTGGGAATAGGCTATATGGATTTTGCGTAAAGTAAGCATCTTTTGGTTCTACATATAATTCTGTATGAATTTTATCAACATCTAGTGGTGTTGGACTTTGCTCAAATGTTGAAATTTCAATTCCATTTTCTAATTCTAAATTTTGCAAATGTGTTTTTATTGTTGATAAAGTTTTGTCAACATCAACAACACTACCTGTTCTACCTTTTGTTAATATTAATTTATCATCTTCTAAATAATAGCTACTTTCAATTAAGCAATCAGGTAGTTTTGAAGAAATTTCTTGCAATTTTGTTTTTAAAACTTCTTCATCAAATGTCATTTTTGGTTCGATATGTATATTTGAAAGCATTGTTTGCAAGATTTTGATGTCATTATCTAATAGATTTCCAGTTCTTCCTATTGAATATGCTTCATTTACAGCTGAGTTGCTATCAAATGTAATATTTAAATCTGCTGTAGGAATTGTGGTTTCAAAGTCTTTATAAATTAATTTTATTTCTTCAGGTATGTTTGCTGAAATACTGTTGTTAACTGAAGTTAATGCTTCTTCTTTGCTTAATTTTGAAACATTGAAACGATGCACATAAACTCCGTGGACAATAGTAGTACTATTTGCATTTATAAGTGTAAAGCAAACAAAACTAACAAGGATAATTGCTAACAAAATGCATACACTTATTAAAAAAATATTTAATTTTTTTGGATATCTAGAAACTTGAACAGGTTCAAATTGTTTTTGGCTCTGGGTTGGGGCGGTTTCTTCTAAAATATCAGTTGGTACTGTTTCTTCTATTTCTTTTTCTTTAAGTGCTACGGCTGTAGTTACTGGAGCTTCAATAATTTTTTCAGTTTGAGAAGCTTTTGGCTGAAGTTCTTCAAGTGTTATTTCTGCTTTTTCCGTAGTTTCTGGACTAGGAGTTGGACTATTTTTTTTAGGGCTAGATTTTGAATTAGAGGTTGTTTTAGTTTTTGTTGATTTTGTGCTAGAAGATGTTGTGGCTTTTCTTGCTGTTGACTTTGCGCTAGAAGATGTTGTAGCTTTTTTAGTTGTTGATTTTGCACTAGAAGATGTTGTAGCTTTTTTAGTTGTTGGTTTTGTACTAGAAGATGTTGTAGCTTTTTTTGTTGTCGACTTTGCGCTAGAAGATGTTGCAGCTTTTTTAGTTGTTGATTTTGTACTAGAAGATGTTTCATCTTTTTTTACTGCTGCCTTTGATTTTGTGGCAGTGCTACTTTTTTTACTTGTGGCTTTTGAAGTTGTTTTTGATTTTTCTTGCACTTGTTCAGTTTGCTTTTTTACTTCTTTTTCTAGTTCTTCTAACAATATATCATCCTTAACCATAATTAAATCTATCCCTTTCTAGTTGAAACAATTTTCACTTATTCTTTTATATTATATCACTTTATATATGTTTTTGTCATTATATTTAAAAAAATTTTATTTTATTCCAAAATTTGACAACATATATTTAAAAAATTTGTAGAAAATATTAATAAGACTTTTTAAAACAAATTTGATACATGACAAAATATCTAAAGTCTTATTTAATTTTATTTTTCAGGAGGATATTATTATGTCTAGAAATAGCAAATTGATATCTGAAAATTTAAGAGAAGAAATTGCAAAAGAGCTTGGAGTTTACGACCAAGTCAAAAAAGATGGTGGAAGTTGGGCAAATGTGTCTTCAAAGGACTGTGGAAATATCGTAACAAAAGCTATTGAAATTGCAAACCGCTCTGTAGAAAGATAAATAGTGTTTGCTTCCGCATAGTTAGATATGCGAAACAAGAGAAGATATGAGATTTTTTCTCATATCTTTTTTTAACAGCAGAAAAATAAAAGCATATTATATATTGCGTTGCATTTTTATAATTCTTGTAGTAGAATAACAATATCAAAAAGCAAAATAGATTTTTTCGGAAAGGAATGTGATATTTATGCTAACAGTAAAAGAGATTATGGATATTACTCAAGCACACATGATTCAAGGAAATTTAGAGGAAACTTGTACAGTTTTTTCATATGATACAAGAGAACTTCAAAAAGGCGATACTTTTATAGGAATAAAAACAAATGATGTTGATGGAAGTAATTTTTGGGAGCAAGCATTTGAAAAAGGTTGCAAGGTTGCAATAATCCAAAACATTAATTTAGATAGGGAAAAATTGAAAAAATGGAAAGATAGAACAATTTTAGCAGTGGAAGATACAATTGTGTCAGCTCAAAAAATTGCTACTTTTATTAGGGAACAACGTGGTGAAAATTTAAAAGTAGTAGCAATTACTGGAAGTGTAGGAAAAACAAGTACAAAAGACATGGTAGCAAGTGTTGTTTCCAAGCAGTACAATACTTTAAAAACAAGGGCAAATTACAATAATCATATAGGTTTGCCATTTACTTTATTACATATGAATGATGAAGAAGTGGCAGTTGTAGAGATGGGAATGAATCATTTTGGTGAAATTAGCTTGCTAACAAACATAGCAAAGCCTGATTTTGCAGTTATTACTAATATTGGAACTTCTCATATAGGGAACTTGGGTTCAAGAGAAAATATTTTAAAAGCTAAATTAGAAATTTTAGAAGGAATGAAAACCAAGAGAATTATAATTAATAATGATAATGATTTATTGCATAAATGGGCTTTAGAAAATCAAAATAATAATGAATTGGAAATACATACATTCGGAATGGAAAATAATTCAGAAGTATGGGCTGAAAAAGTTAAATTGCAAGAAAACAGCAGTAAATTTTTATGCCATATTGATGGTGAAGAAACAGAAATCAATGTTCCAGTTGGAGGAGTACATTTTGTTTATAATGCACTATGTGCGGCACTTGTTGGAAAATTGCTAGGTATAAGTATGGAAAAAACCAAACAGGGAATTGAAACTTTTGAGTTGACAAAAAAGAGAATGGAAGTAATAAAAAAAGAAAATGATATAACAATAATAAATGATGCATATAATGCAAGCTTGGAGTCAATAAAGGCAGCAATACAATATTTAGAAGGTTATAAAGGTCATAGAAAAATTGCAATTTTAGGTGATATATTTGAATTAGGTGAACATGCTGAAAATATACATAGACAAGTTGGAAAATTTGTTGCAAATTCAAATATTGATGTTTTAGTATGCTCAGGTGAAAATAGTAAATATATTGTTGAAGAAGCAAAGAAAAATTCTAACAAGGAAATACACTATTATGAAACAAGAGAGGAATTAAAAGAATATATACAAACACAAACTAAACCACAAGATGTAGTTTTAATAAAGGCATCAAATGGAATGAAATTTTATGAACTTTGTTGATTAAATTTACGACAAAAAAATTCATAAAAGTATGGAAATTTTCAAATTTTGTGTTATAATGTAATTACCTATTTAAAAAACAAATGGGAGAGGATGTTCAATGGTATATAAAGATTACTATAAAATATTAGGGCTAGAGACAAGTCGTGTCTCATTAGATGAAATAAAAACAGCATATAGAAATTCTGCAAAAAAATATCATCCAGATGTAAATGTTGGTGATAGTTTATCTGAAGAAAAAATTAAAGATATTAATGAAGCATATAGAATTTTGTCAGTTCCATCATCTAAGAGAAAGTATGATAGAACATGGAATGCGCATAATATACGAGTTCAACAAAAAAATCTAAGAAATAAGGAATCGATTTTTGAAATGTTTTTAGGGAATATTGAGAAAGCGACAAATGATGCTGCATCACCTGTTTGTGGGGAAGATGTTGAAACAGAAATTGAAGTTCCTATTGAAGAAGCTTATTTTGGTATAGAGAAAAAGATTTCTTTAAAAACTGTAGATGGTAAAAATAAGACTTTTTCAATTAATATTCCTAAAGGCATTCAAAATGGTGCAAAGATAAGGCTGTTGGGACAAGGTAAAGAAGGCAAAAATGGTGGCAAAAATGGAAATTTATATATAAAAATCCGAATTCAGGACAACAAAGTTTTCAAACTTGAAGGCTATGATTTGCGTACAGATTTGCTACTTACACCTTGGGAAGCAGGCTTAGGAGCTAGAGTAACAATTCCAACAATTGAAGATGAAACTAAAGTTTATATTCCACAGGGAGTTCAAAGTGGAGAAAAACTACGCATACCAAATAAAGGATATTATACAGCACAAGGCGGAAAAGGAGATTTGATTGCAGAAATAAAAATTGTAGTTCCACGTAATATGTCAGAACAAGAGAAGGCGATATATGAACAATTAAAGGATATTTCAAATTTTAATCCTAGAGAAAATTTAGAAAAATAGGCATAATTAAAATTTACATAAATTTATATTGACAAATAGCTTGATTTTTAGTATAATTAAATGTGGACATGCAAAAGACAAGCTATGTGTAAATCATAGAAGTGAGGTGTCATAATAAAAAATGGAGATGTGGCAAGGAAAACACTTTAGTATTACAGATCCTAAAGATGTTAAAACAGTAATTTATCAAGTAAATAAAACGGAAAAAGAATTTTTAGCAGAATCACCGAAATATACGATACAAAGACTAGATTTTACACAAGAACTCAGGGGTGACACAACTAGAAAAACTTTTTATGTCGATAATCCTTCAGATACTGAAGACCAATTGGTAATATTATCATTTGGAAATGATAGGGTTGTTGTTAATATGGCATTATTAGAGGGTGATAAGATATCAATTTCTAAAAAGCCAATGCCACTAAAATTTGACAGCTTATATAATGAAATGGCGACAGAATATAAAGATTTTCAATATACACCAAATTTAAAGAGACCAATATGCATTATTGATCCCGAAACAGCAGAAGAAGTTGAACCTGTCTTATATTTTGATGAAAATACAAATGAAGTAAGAGGCAAATGTAAATTAAAACCATATAAGTCTTATTTTGCCTTTGAAATTAGAGACAAAAAGGATTTTTAAGGAGGAAGTTTGAAATGGGAAATCCAGGAGCACAAAGAGATGTTGATAGCAAGTTACAAGTAGTTGTTGCATGTGCTTGTATTGAAGCATTAGAAAATACATTAAAACCAGAACAACAACCGGGAGATGCTACTGAAGTTGGAGCAGCTGGACAAAAAACAATTGATATTTTATCAGAAGAGTTTATGAAAGCAACAGTTCATAAGCATGATTTTGGACAAGATAAAAACGGTTTTTATAGAGAAGTAGAAGGCAAAAAAATATATATGGATGCTAAATTAGTAAAGCAATTGAAAAATGAAAGAGTTAAAGCAGGAAAAACAATTAACATTAAAAATGGGGCAAAACTTACAACTAAAGGACAAGAAGATATTGATAGAGGCTAATTTTAACAAAAGATAGTAGGTGAATTGTATGAATTACAAGATATCAGGTGCAATGAGAAGGAATAGAACAACTTTTATAATATGTATAATACTATGGGTATTTTTAACCATAGTATTTGTTTCGCCTTTATCACTTAGCTTTTTTCAAGCAAAAGTGAATGGAGCATTTGATGGAACTACTTTTTTTCAAAAAATTGGGGAAAATATAACACACCCATTTTCTGCACTTTTTGATTTGTTTAGTGAAGGTGCAGTTGGAAACTTTATGTCATTATGGATAGGATTTACAATTTTTTATTTCATATTTTTCTTTATTGGGTTTGTACGTAGTGCACCAAAAAATGAATATTCAGATATAGAGCATGGTTCTAGTGATTGGAGCAAACATGGAGAACAATATCAAATATTAAATAAAAATAAAGGAATAATATTAGCAGAAAATAATTATTTACCAGTTGATAAACGTGGGAATGTTAATGTACTTGTTGTTGGTCGGTTCAGGTTCTGGTAAATCAGCATCATATTCTATTCCAAATGCTTACCAAATGTTAGGTTCATATGTGTTTACAGATCCTAAAGGTGAGTTATATGATAGAACTGCTGGATATTTACGAGATAATGGATATAAAATAAAAGTATTGAACTTAGTTAGACCTCAATTTAGTGATGGATATAATCCATTAAAACATATTAATTCAGAAATTGATGTTGATGTTATTGCAAATACAATTATTAGAGGACAAAAATCAGAAGGAAGTACAGCAGAGCCATTCTGGGATGATTCTGCAGAAATGTTATTAAAAGCTTTAATTTACTATTTGTTAGCAGTAAGACCACCAGAAGAGCAAAACTTGGCAAGTTGCGCAGAGTTAGTAAGAGCAGCAAATAATAAAGGTGGAAGCAATTTATTAACTGAATTGATTAGTGTGTTACCATATGATCACCCAGCAAGGATGTATTATAAATCTATAGAGATAGCACCAGAAAAAACATATAGTTCAATTTTAAGTACATTACAATCAAAACTAGGAAAGTTTGACTCAAAGGAAATTGCAGAATTAACATCAACAGATACAATTGATTTTGATGAAATTGGTGATAGAAAAACAGCAGTATATGTAATTTCATCAGATACACATACAGCATACGACTTTTTATTAACAATATTTTTCTCTCAAATGATACAACAATTATATGACCATGCAGATAAAGAAGGAGGAAAATTAAAAACACAGACATTCTTTATTCTTGATGAGTTTGCCAATATTGGAAAAATACCTGATTTTGATAAAAAAATATCAACATCAAGAAGTAGAAATATTTCATTTAGTGTTATTTTGCAGAATGTAGACCAATTAGAAGCGGTTTATGAAAAATCATATGAAACAATTATGGGTAACTGCGATACACATGTATTTTTAGGTAGTAACTCATATAAAACAGTAGAATATTTTTCAAAACAATTAGGTGAAAAAACAATAGATAGAGATAGTGTCTCAATAAATAGAGATAGGCAAAACTGGAAGACTGGAAAGAGTGTGTCTGACCAAGTTATGGCAAGAGCATTGATGACACCAGATGAATTGCGTAGAATGGATATGGATAATTGTATTATATTTGTAAAGGGCTTGAAACCAGTTAAAGCTAAAAAATTCTATTACTTTAAAAAGCCTATGGCAAAAGAATTAGCAGCACATGAGATTAGTCATAATGATATTGGCGAAATACAAAGAGGAGAATGGAGAAAATATAATCCATATAATCCATATGTACCAGAAGATGAACAAGACAAACAGGCAGACAATTTAAAAATAGAATCTTTGGATGATTTGTTTGAAGATGTCGAAGGACCAAAAACGCCACGGAATGCCAGAAGAAAATTTAGTTGGTGTAGTTCGGAAATAAACAGCCACAGCAAGCTGAAGCTGTAGATTTATTGCAAGATTTAGAAAATGAAGCACCAGTATTGCCACAAGATGAAAATGAGTATGACTTGCAAAAAGAATTAGAGGCAAAATTTGATGAACTTTTCGGACCATTAGAAGATAATGATGAAGAATAATTTTAAAAATATGCGAAGCTTAGATTTTAGAGGATTTATCAATAAAATCTTTGCTTCATTTTTTATTTGCTTTATTGACAAACTTTCGTTTGTATGATATAAAAAACTTAATCTTTTTATTATGAAAAATTGAGGAGTTGTTTAAGATGAAATTTGTTCACATTGCTGACATGCATTTTGATAGCCCATTTGTTAATTTGTCACATAAGGAAATGCTTGGTGATTTGCGTAGATTAGATCAAAGGCAAGCTTTAAAAAAAGTTATAGAATATATAAAAGAAAATAAAATTCCAGTATTGTTTATTTCAGGTGATTTGTATGAGCATAAATATGTTAAAGAGTCTACAATTCAATATATAAATCAATTATTTAAAGAAATTCCGGATACACAAATTTTTATTAGTCCGGGAAATCATGACCCATATTTAAAAAATTCATATTATGCACGATTTAAATGGAATGATAATGTGCATATTTTTCATTCAAAGTTTGAAAAAATCAGTTTAGATGATGTTGATATTTATGGATATGGGTTTGATGATTTTTATTGCACAGATTGTGGTATTGATAGTTTACAAATAGAAAATCCTAATAAACTTAATATTGCTGTGATACATGGCATGATAAATGGTGCTACAATAGAAGAGCAACAGTATAATTCTATTCCAAAAAAAGTGTTGGAAAATAAAGGTTTTGATTATGTAGCAATGGGACATATCCATAAGGCATCATATAAAGATGAGCCTAATCAAAGAATTGTATATCCAAGTTCTTGTATTTCGCTAGGTTTTGATGAATTAGGTGAACATGGAATGATAGTAGGAGATGTTACTAAAGATGAAATTCATGTGGAGTTGGTGCAATTAGATGAAAAAGCTTTTGTAGAGAAAAAAATTGATGTAAGTGAAATGTTATCAGTAGAGGAATTAATTGAAAATATTAATAATGCAGATTATTTAAATACAGAATTTGTTAAGATTATTTTAGTGGGTACACGACATTTTGAATTTGATGTGTATAAAA
>CANRBU010000012.1 GCA_947628925.1 uncultured Clostridia bacterium
TTTAAATCAGTTGATATAACATGGTTAGGAACAATATCTTTTATATAGTCAAACCAAAACTTTGAAATTTGGTTTAATACTTTTCCTTTATTAGGAACCATGCTTGGTAAGATATAGTCAAATGCAGAAATTCTATCAGAAACAACTAATAGAAGTTTATCATCATCAACCTCATAAATTTCACGAACTTTTCCACTACTAATTTTTTTCATATTATTTTACTTCCTTTCCATTTAAATAATTTTCATAACCTAATTCTTGTAATGTAGCATCTTTTTTTAGAACAGCTTCTTGCAAACTTTTTTTATAGTTTTTTAATTTTTCTTTTATTTCTTCATTTCCTACAGCTAAAATTGAAGTAGCTAAAATTCCGGCATTTTTTGCACCATTTATTGCAACAGTTGCAACAGGAATTCCAGATGGCATTTGAACAATAGAATATAGAGAATCAACTCCACTTAAAGTTTTAGTATGTATTGGAATACCAATAACTGGTATAGTAGGAACCATTGCAGCAAATACACCCGGAAGATGTGCAGCACCACCGGCTCCGGCAATAATAACTTTTACACCAGATTCTTCTAATTGTTTAGCATATTCGATTGCTTTTTCAGGTGTACGATGAACAGAAAGAATCTTCATTTCATAAGAAATTCCCATATCATCTAAAAATTTAGCACTATCTTTCATAATAGGTAAATCTGAATCACTACCCATAATAATTGCAACATCAAATTGTTTCATATTAACAACCCCTTTCTAATTTAAAAATATTATATTACAAAAATTTCAGTTATGCAATAAAATGTAAAAAACATTTACAAAAACTGAAAGAAATGATATAATAGGAACAATAAAAAATAAGATTTAGAAAGGGATGAAAATTATGCAAGAAGAACAAGAATTAGATATAAACCATTTAATGCAAATTAGAAGGGAAAAGTTGCAAGAATTGCAACAAGAGGGCAAAGACCCATTTGAAATTACAAAGTTTAATAGGACTAATACTGCAGGAGAGATTAAAGCAAATTATGAGAATTTTGAACAAAAAGATGTTACTGTAGCAGGTAGGATTATTGCAAAAAGAATTATGGGAAAAGCATCATTTTGCACAATACAAGATAGTGATGAAAAAATTCAAAGTTATGTAAGTATAAATGACTTAGGAGAAGAATCATACAAAGCATTTAAAACTTATGATATAGGAGATATCATAGGAATAACAGGTTTTGTCTTTAAAACAAAAACTGAAGAAATTTCAGTTCATGCAAAAGAAGTAACTTTACTTTCAAAATCATTAAGACCATTGCCAGAAAAATTCCACGGATTAAAAGACCCGGATTTACGTTATAGACAAAGATATACAGATTTAATTATGAATCCAGAAGTAAAGCAAACATTTCTTTTAAGAAGTAAAATAATTAGTAAAATAAGACAAATTCTTGAAGAAAAAGGATATTTGGAAGTAGAAACGCCAATATTAAATACAATTTCAGGTGGTGCAACAGCAAGACCATTTATTACACATCATAATACACTTGATTTAGACATGTTTTTAAGAATTGCCCTAGAACTTAATTTAAAAAGATTGATTGTAGGTGGCTTTGATAAAGTGTATGAATTAGGAAGAGTATTCCGTAATGAAGGTATGGATATAAGGCATAATCCAGAATTTACTGAATTGGAGTTATATTCTGCTTATGAAGATTTTCACGATATGATGGATATTACAG
Organism: uncultured Clostridia bacterium; assembly: GCA_947628925.1. Lineage (GTDB taxonomy): Bacteria > Bacillota > Clostridia > TANB77 > CAG-508 > CAG-269. Next base: position 1,734 of record CANRBU010000012.1, read on the forward strand.
AAGAAATTTTTTCAAGAACCGCAAAAGAGGTTATAGGAACAACAAAAATCACATATCAAGGTCAAGAAATTGATTTAACACCAGGCTGGAAAAGAATCACAATGATAGATTCTATTAAACAAGAAACAGGAATTGATTTCAATGAAATAGAAACAGATGAAGAAGCATTAAAACTTGCAAAAGAGAGACATCTAGAAGTTCCAGAAATAAAGCAGACAAGGGGAGATATTATAAGCATTTTCTTTGATGAATATGTAGAAAAAACTTTAATACAACCAACATTTATTTATGAATATCCAGTAGAAATTTCTCCACTTGCTAAAAAATGCCCAAATAATAAGAAGATGACAGAAAGGTTTGAGATATTTATTGGTGGACGTGAATATGGAAATGCATTTTCAGAGTTAAATGATCCAATTGATCAATATGAAAGATTTAAAAAACAAGTTGAAGCTAAAGAAGCAGGTGATGAAGAAGCAGGAATGATGGATGAAGACTATATACAAGCATTAGAAATAGGTTTACCACCAACAGGAGGATTAGGAATCGGAGTAGATAGATTAGTAATGTTACTTACAGACTCAGCCTCAGTAAGAGATGTATTGTTATTTCCAACAATGAAACCATTAGGATAATAAAAATTAGATATCAAAATAAAAAAGAAGTTGATAGTAAAATCAAAACAAAAGATTACATAACTATCAACTTCTTTTTTTATTAAAAAAATCAAACTAAATATTACAAAAATGTTACAAAAAAAAACAATTTGATTACAAAGCGTGCAAATTACGAGTTTTTCATTGACAATAAAAAACTTTTTTTTTAAAATAAAGACAGAGTTCAATCTTACAAAAGAACACTTATAAATGGAAAAGAGGTTATATTATGAAAACATTAAAAAATTCAAAAAAATTATTAGCAGTAATATTAATACTTGCTTTTTTACTAAATGTATGTGTAACGGTTAATGCCAATACTACAGGTGCAAAACATAAAATTACAATAAAAGGCGCTGGATCAGGACATGTATATGAAGTTTATCAAGTATTCACAGGAAATCTTAAAGAAGGTACAAGCGAATTAGGTGATGTTAAATGGGGAGAAGGAGTTAATCAATCAGGGCTATTAACAGCATTAAAAGCATCAGAAACAATGATTAATGAAAGAACATTTGATGCAGATGGAATAACAGCATCACCAACAGGAAACCAAAAACAATTCGGATCAATTTTTGAGGGTTGTAGTGAAGCATATGAAGTAGCACATGCTTTAAGTCCATATGAAAATAGTTCTGATGTAATTCGTGAATTTGCACAAATTGTAGGACAAAATTTAAACGAAGGAACAGGCGTAACAGCAAAAGCTGAGGGAAGTAATTATACAGTTGATAATTTAGATACAGGATATTATTTTATAAAAGATACTCAAAGTGTAGTATCAGAAGCACAAACTAGATATATTTTAAATCTTGTAAAAGATTGTGAAATTTCAGTAAAAGCAGATGCACCAACAATGGAAATAAAAGTTGCTGAGGGAGAAGATAAATATGTAGAAGCATCAGATTTCCAAATAGGGGATACTATTACATTTCACAGGAGCAATACCTATTAATAATGAAGTAACAACAATTGACGTAGGATACTGGTTTGATGTTAAACCATATGAATTAAAAATAAAAAAGAATTGGGATATTAACCCAGATGCAGATGTAGCAAGAATTACACCAGTAGTATTTGAAATTTCATATGATTTAAATGGACAAACAGGTGTATATGGTATGCGTGCATTATCAAGAAACCAATCAGAAGCAAATACATATGCATACCTAGAAAAAACAATTAATGGAAAAGAAGTATCTGACTACTATGTTTCAGCAGAATATTATATTTATCAAGATAAGATTTTCAAACATAAATATAATTATAGTGAAACAACAGCAACATATCAAAGCTTTGTTGCAGAAGACTATTATTTTTCAATAAGTGAATATGATAAAAAGCATGGAAATGTAGCACCAGCTGACGGAATATATACAATAGATAATATACCAGATTTTAATAATGATGGTAAAAAAGATTGGGATGATTTTAGTAGTAATTCTAATTGGACAAAAGCATTGCCAGCAGGAACCAAGAATGCACTAGCAACAGATGTTATAGCGCCATTTAATAGTGTTATAGATAGAAATGTAGGTACAGCAACAACAGAAATAACTATTACAAATGCATCAGAACCAGGAACAATAGAAATACTAAAATATACAGGAGAACTTAACAAAGGAAAGGTGCTTAGTGGAGCAACATTTAGAGTATACGAAGGTGATATGACAGCAGTAAAACAAATAATAGATGAGTATAATACAGCACAATTGAATTTAAATAATGCAACACCTGACACAAAAGAATCATTACAAAAAGCATTTGAAGAAGCATCTAAGAAAGTAGACGATATTCAAGTAGCAAGTAGTACCACTCGTGTTAATGGTAGAGTAGCTTTTTCAGGACTTGATCCAGAAACTACATATACTGTAAGAGAGCGTTTTGCTCCAAGTGGATACCGTATAATTGAAGAATATTATCAAGTAAACAAAAAAGACTATAGTGGAAAAGATGCAAAATTTGGAAGTGATAACTATTGCTTATTGAATGTAGGAAATAGTGAAGCTAGTGGAAACTTGGAAATAAGAAAACAAATTCAAGGAAGGGCATGGAAACCAGATGATAGTTTTACATTTGATATAGGATTCGATAGATCAGGAATAGAAGTATCAACATCAGATTTATCTTTATATAGTACAGAAGGAAAAAATTCTGATGAATTAATTGCAGAATTTTTAAAAGGATTTGAAACAACTGAAGATTTTACCATAGATGATAAAAACAACAACTATGTTGAAGATAGTACAGACACCAAATACTATGAAGGATTATTGAATAGTGCGATACCTTCAGATGGCGACACAGCAAATACTGCAAAATTAAAGGGAATGGATTTTCCAATTGCAGGTTTATATACATTTACAATACGCGAAAATAAATTAAAAAATACTGATTCATCATTAGCAATTTCTCCTAAAATGTTTACTATATCAATAAATGTTGTAAGAACATTTAATAGTGGAGTAGAAGAAGGAGTAAAAGAGACTCTTGAAAATACACATTTGGAAGCTAGTATATCTAAAATTATAGTTCAAGATATAAAAGGACAAAATGAGTCTGGAGAAAATGAATATGGAGAAACAAGTATATATGCTGGTAATACTCCAACATTTGTTAATAATTATGTAGTTGAAACTGTAGAACAAAAGACAAATTATATAGTAAGAAAAGATTTTACAGGTAGAGCCTGGTCTGGAACTGATGAATTTACATTCACATTAGATGGTGCAGATGAAATAACAAAAACAGCATTAAGAACAGAAGAATTGAAAATAGTAGCAGATTTTGATGAAAAAGAAACAGAAGATGAATTTGCTACTGAAAGAACATTTACAATATCTAAAGACACACCGAACCATGAATTCAAAATAAAAGAGCTAGACTTTACAAATGTAATTTTTCCAGTAGAAGAAGATGAAGATGGTAATCATGTAACAAGGCCTTTAGAATTTGCAATTACAATAAAAGAAAAAATACCAGAAGATGCAGACAATTACTTGTATAAAGGAATAAAATATTCAAATAATGTGTATACATTAAAAATGAAACTTGAAAATGCAGTAGATGGAAATGGTGAAACTGATGGAATAATAGATAGAATAACATTAGACTTGATAAGCCAAAATGATGGAACAACAGCAACATGTGTAATTAATCAAAGAAAAGATGAAGGTGGCGAAGTAAAAGTAACTGAAACACATGCATCTGATGAGAGCCATATAATGACATTTAAAAATACATATAAAACAAATACTATAACTTGGCAACCAATAGTGCAAAAAACTTTGATTGGTAGAGATTGGGTATCAAATGATAACTTTAAGTTTGCGGTTACACCTGAACTTACAGCTGAACAAAAAGAAGGAGTAACATTGCCAAGCTCAAAAGACTTATATATTACTATACAACCAGATAATCATAGCTCTAGAACGGATGGATCTGGTTTTGTAGGAAGATTAACTACTGGAATAGTATTTAAATCACCAGGTACATATAAATTTACAATACATGAAATGTATAGTAATGAAAATGGTATTACAGTTAATACTTCAGAATTCCCAATAACAGTAGTAGTAACAGATAACCAAGAAGGACAGCTACTAGCAAAATACAATGATTCAGAAGAAAGTCCAGTTATAAAATTCATAAATACATATTCAGAAAAAGGACAATTTACATTAGAACTATCGAAAGAATTAAAAAACAGAAAATGGGCAGATAGTGATAACTTTAAATTTACAATTTCTCCAGATGAAGCAACAAAAACTGCAATTACTAATAGCACTATAAAAATGCCAACAAGTGTAGGAAGCTTACAAAGTGGTAAATATACAGTTAGTATTTCAAAAAAGGATGAAAATTTTGGCACAGAAACAGCAATAAAAATAAAGAACCTTGGAGATATTACGTTTACAAAATGTAGTCCTGACGGAGATCATTACAGTTTTACAATACAAGAGGAAAAGGGAGAATTAAAACAAATAGAATGTGATAACGACAAAGCTATGTTAGATGTAGTTGTAAGCCGTGAAACAACAGAAGAAGGAGTACCAACAGGAGAACTAAAAATTATAGCAACACAAACTTTTATGTCAAAGAGCTTGAACTCAAAAATTATAAATACTAATAGTGTAAAAGAAATAGTAAAACCTGAAAAAGACACTTCAAAAGAAAATACTGAACAAGAAAAAGATACTTCAAAAGAAGAAGCTGAACAAGGAGAAAAAACTCAAGAAGAAACAAGTGCTGAAAAACAGCCAAATGGTTCAAAAGAAGAAGATACAAATACAGAAGAACAAAAAAACGAAAACAATGAAAATGCAGAACAAAAAAATGAAGTAGTAAACGAAAAAGCAAAAACAATATCTGCACCAATAAAAAATGGTACAGATACAGATGAAACAAAAGAAAACATCAACAATAATAGTAATGAAAATATACAAAATAGTAATGCTAGTACAAATGAACCAAATCTTGAGGAAACAGAAGAAAGTGGTAATGAGGCAATAAGCTTAGATGCAGAAGAGGAGTCAACTAAATCTGTAACAATTCAATTTGTAAATACTGCATATACGGAAATGGATTTTAATGTAGAAAAAGTATTGTTAGGAAGAGGTTGGAGGCCAAATGAAGAATTTAATATTAAAGTAGCAATAACTGAACAAGCAGAAGCTAATAGTGCGAAATACATTGGTACTGGCAGCTTAGATGGAATTTCACTTACTGAAGAAAACTCAAGCCAAAATTTACAATTTAAGCTTTATAAAGTTGGAAAATATACATTCAATGTAAATGAAATAATTCCAACAAAAGGTTTAAGTGGATTGGCATATGACAATAATGAATATATAGTAACTATTACAGTAGCAGATAATGGAGACGGAAAATTAACTCCAACAATGACAATCAATAATAAAAAGGGACAAGCAATAGAAGGAGAAAATATCAAATTTACAAATACATACACAACAGGAAAACTAACTGTAAAAAATACAATTTTAGGAACTTCAAGTGATAGAGAAACTAAATTTACATTTACAATAAAACTTAGTGATCAAACAATAAATGAAACATTTGGAGAAATAAAATTTGTAAATGGTGAAGCAACTGTAGAACTAGCTAATGGAGAAAGTGCAGTTATGCCAAATCTTCCAACAGGAATTACATACAAAGTTACACAAAAAGATGCCAATAAAAATGGATATGGAACAACTTCAGAAGGAACTGAGGGAACTATCACAAAAGAAAACGAAAGCATAGCAAGTTTTGAAAATACAAGATATATAAGCTTAAAATTAACCGGAGGTACAAGTGGATTTTGGACAATATACAAAATAGTAATAATTATAAATATTATTTTGGGAATGATAATTTTAAGAAGATTTAAATATCATAAAAAATAAAAAAAAGACAGGAAATAAAATCCTGTCTTTTTATATAATGAATAATTAAAAATTCAAATATTAATAAAATAATTGAATTTTTTAGAGAAATATGATATATTAAACAAAAGCAAAAAATCAAATGAACAGAAAAAAACCTGAAACAATAAACCAGCAGGTAGATAAAAATGAATTAAAAAAGGGGAAAATTATGAAAAAAAGCAATGTACTTGTAAATATACTAAATATAATTACACAATTAGCTGCTACGTTGTGGATAGTGACTTTAAAGGTTAATAAAGTTGGTATACTATTTGATATGGAAATAATAGTATTTTTAGGTTTAATTGTTATTCTTAACATAGCAACGATTATTATAAATATAATAGCAGGAATACGAAATCGAAAAAATAAAAAAAGCATAATGATATTATATATAATAACAGCAATTTTATTTATAATCCAATCAGCAATATTTGTATTACGGAGTTTATATCGGAAGATCGGACTTTGATGAAATAATAAATAGTCTGCTAATAAGTTATATATTGATATTTGTTACAACAATAATATTATTTTTGGTAAACAGAAAAACACCAAAGGATGAAAACAAAAATAAAAAAGAATTAATAATTTTTATAATATTAATTATAATTGCTATATTATCTGTAATATTGCCTCATATATATAACAATATTATACTAGAAAAATTTTTCAAAACACCACTTAGCCAAGATAAAGAAATATTAAAAACTGATTACATATTTGCAATAAATGAAGAAACTGGTATTTGTGAAATACTAGATGAAAACGGAGAAATGCAAGCATCTCTTGATGTAGATAAGATTAATGACATATCAGCCACAAATGTTATACAAAATGGTAAGAATAAGGGAATTTTAAAGTATGTAGTTGCAAAAAAAGATGATAAAACATTAATTTTTAATATAAATAATATAAAAAATATAGAATGTATTTTGGAGTTTAAAAGTATTTTTGACATTGGAAATAGAATAACATCATCGACCATTGAAAATGCTATAGGTGATGGGGGTGATGCTTATGAAAATGATATAGAAAGCAATGAGTTAGGACAAGAATTTTTATTGAAAATTGACTCCAAAGAAGAATTTAAAAAATTTGAAACAGAAGAAAACACTGCATATAAATATTTCGAAAACAAAAAATTTAATATACTATTACAAGTTTCCAAACGACAAATAGATATCACAAGCGAAGAAATTGCAGATGAAAAAGAGGAATACTGGCTGATAAAACGGAGAAGATAAAATAAAATTAGAATGTGAAAATTTAATATATTGCAAAAAAGGAGACTTTTCGTATTATACATTGACTGATTATGATTCGTATGAAGAAGTAATTTATTTATACAATAATGGCACAATTCCATTTATTGGAGAAAATGAAAATGGATATTTTAAGTTAAATGGTGACAAAGTTGCAATAAATAAAAAATATATGTTTTTAGATGTAAACGATAATATAAATGTAATTGCCAAAGAAACAGTAGATAATCCATATTTAGTGGCGAATGTACCAGAGGCAATATTTATTGTAAATGATAAACTACAAGTTATAAGTGATACATATACTCAAGCAAGCATTACACATAATTTTATCACTTTATCAAAAGAAGATGATGATGGAGATTTGACAAGTACCGTATGGAACAAAGAAGGAGAAAAAATACTGGAAAACCAAATGATAAACAAAACACTAAATGACACTATTATAGTTACTAGAGAAAAATATAAAAGTGTAAAAGATGATTCAAAAACAAATTATATATATAAACTATATAATAAAGATGGAAAAATAAATGATAAGATATATTCTCAAATAGCAACAGTGCTTAACATGCAGTGGAAAGGATTATTAACAGATGTTTATGATGTATGGACATCACAAGATGAATAAATTAATAAAGAAAGGTAGGTATTTTTATGAAAGCATTAATCAGTGTATCAGACAAAACAGGCATTGTAGATTTTGCAAAAAGATTGGAAAAACAAGGAGTAGAGATCATTTCAACAGGAGGAACATACAAAAAACTTAAAGAAGAAGGAGTCAAAGTTAAAGAAATATCAGAATTAACAGGATTTCCAGAATGTTTAGATGGTAGAGTAAAAACTTTACACCCAAAAGTTCATGCAGGAATTTTAGCAAGAAGAGATAAACCAGAACATATGCAACAATTACAAGATTTGAATATTTCTACAATTGATTTTGTAGTTGTAAATCTATATCCATTTAAACAAACAATTTTAAAAGATGGTGTAACAAGAGAAGAAGCGGTTGAAAACATAGATATTGGTGGACCTACAATGTTAAGAAGTGCTGCTAAAAATTATCAAGATGTAACAGTAATTACAAATCCAGAAGATTATGAAATTGTACTAAAAGAATTAGAAGAAAATGGAGAAGTATCAAAAGAAACAAAATTTAGATTAATGCAAGAAGTTTTTGAGCATACTGCTAATTATGATGCAATGATTGCAAATTATTTAAAAGAACAAAGAAAAGATGAAAGCCTACCAGAAAAACTAACATTAACATATGAAAAAGTACAAGATATGCGCTATGGTGAAAATCCTCATCAAAAAGCAGCATTGTATAAAGAAATAGGAAAATGTGAAGGTTCTTTGACAACTGCAACACAATTAAATGGAAAAGAATTATCTTTCAATAACATAAATGATACAAATGGTGCTCTAGAATTATTAAAAGAATTTGAAGAACCAACAGTTGTAGCATGCAAACATGGAAATCCTTGTGGAGTTGGAAGTGATGCTGATATTTATAAGGCATGGAGAAAAGCTTTTGAAGCAGACAAAACTTCTATATTTGGAGGCATTGTTGTAGTAAACAGAGAAGTAACTGAACAAATTGCAACAGAAATGCAAGAAATCTTTTTAGAAGTTGTAGTTGCACCTTCTTATTCACCAAAAGCTTTAGAAATATTAAAAACAAAGAAAAATGTTAGAGTGCTAGAATTACCAAGCATTTCAGTAAAACAAAAAGAAAATGCATATGACATCAAAAAAATAAATGGTGGTGTTATTGTGCAAACAATAGATTCAAAATTATTAGATGAATATGAAGTAGTAACAGAAACTAAACCTACAAAAGAGCAATTAGAAGATATGTTATTTACTTGGAAAATTGTTAAATATGTAAAATCAAATGGAATTGCAATTGGAAAAAACAAACAATCTATTGGAATTGGACCAGGTCAAGTAAACCGTATTTGGGCAACAAAACAAGCAGTAGAGCATGGTGAAGAATTAATAGAAAAAGGAATAACAAATGGAGCTGTACTTGCATCAGATGCATTTTTCCCATTTTCAGATTGCGTGGAAGAAGCTCATAAAGCTGGTATTAAGGCAATTATTCAACCAGGTGGTTCTATAAAAGACCAAGACTCTATTGATAAATGTAATGAATATGGAATTACAATGATATTTACAAAAATGAGACATTTTAGACATTAATACTTTAGAAAGGAATGATACAATAATGTTTAATTTTTCATTTGATAGAAGAACTTTATATATTATTATAGGTGTATTAATTTTAATAGGGGCATTGCAATATCTAGCAAATCCGGGACAATTATATAGTTTACTAATTAGTATTCCCGGAGTACTTGTTGCAATAACATTCCACGAATTTGCTCATGCATTTACAGCTGACAAATTGGGTGATGATACAGCACGTAGAGAAGGAAGGCTTAGCCTAAACCCTAAAGATCACATAGACCCAATTGGAGGTCTAATGTTGCTAGTTGCAGGTTTTGGATGGGGAAAACCAGTGCATGTTGACCCTAGAAATTATACAAGAAAATTATCAATGGAAAAAGGAGAAGCAATAGTATCAATAGCAGGACCACTTATGAATTTCATTGTAGCATTTATATTTTCTTTAATATATTGTGCTATATATAAATTTGCAGGATTAGCTTTTATTACATCAACAGTAGGAAGTGCGGTTTTGCTAATTATAGCAAGTGTGATTTCCATAAATATAGGTTTGGGAGTTTTTAACTTAATACCTTTACCACCACTAGATGGTTCAAAAGTATTAATTCCGTTTTTACCATATAATGCAAAAGAATGGTTTATAAACAATGAGCAAATATTTTATATAATATTTGTGTTAATTTGGATAACAGGAATAGCAGGAACTATTATTACTCCAGCAATTCAAGCAGTTAGTAATGGAATACTAAGTTTAGCACAATTTATTTTTGGATTATAATTAAATCTACCTATATTATGGGAAGGAATGAAATTAAATGAAAGATATAATTACACTTGGGATAGAATCAAGTTGTGATGAAACGGCAGTAGCTGTCATAAAAAACGGAAGAGAAATTTTATCTAATATCATAGATACGCAAATTCCAATCCATGAAAAATATGGTGGAGTTGTGCCTGAAATTGCCTCTCGAAATCATATAGAGGCAATTTCTCGTGTAACCAAAAAAGCACTTAATGATGCAAAAATAACTCTTGATGAAGTTGATGTGATTACACCAACTTATGGTCCGGGGCTTATAGGAGCTTTATTGGTTGGACTTTCATACGCAAAAGCACTTAGTTTTGCAAATAATAAGCCATTAGTAGGTCTAAACCATATAGAAGGTCATATTGCTGCAAACTATCTTACATACCCAAATTTACAACCACCTTTTTTATGTATGATGATGTCAGGTGGAAATACACAAATTGTACATGTAAAAGATTATTGCGAATTTGAAGTCTTAGGCAAAACACGTGATGATGCAATAGGAGAAGCATTTGACAAAGTTGCTAGAGTTGTTGGCTTAGGGTATCCAGGAGGTCCAAAAGTGGACAAACTTGCAGAAGAAGGAAAACCAACAATAGAGTTACCAAAAACACATTTTGATAATCTAGATTTTAGTTTTAGTGGAATAAAAACAGCAGTAATAAATTTAAATCATAAAATGCCAGATATAAATAAAGCAGACTTATGTGCAAGTTTTGAAAAAACTATGACAGAAATTTTAGTTGAAAATATCCAAAAAGCAATACAAGCAACAGGAATTCATACTGTGGCTTTGGCAGGAGGAGTATCTGCAAACAAGTATATAAGAAAAGCATTTTTAGATTTACCAAACACAAAAGTATATATGCCTGATTTGAAATTGTGTACAGATAATGCAGCTATGATAGGCTCAGCAGGATATTATAACTATATGGCAGGAAAAAGAAGTGATTTAAATCTTAATGCTGTTGCAAATTTGAAATTATGTTGATATAAATTTTAATAAAAAGGAATGTGATAATATGGCGATATTTGCAATAGGTGACTTACATTTATCTTTTCAAGAAAATAAGCCAATGAGTGTCTTTGGAGATAATTGGGAAGGCTATGAAGAAAAAATAAAAAACAGTTGGAAAAATCAAGTCGCAGAAAATGATACTGTGCTACTACTTGGTGATTTTTCTTGGTCTATGTACTTAGAAAATTGTATTGCTGATTTTGCCTATTTACAAGAACTACCAGGAGAAAAAATTTTATTAAAAGGAAACCATGATTATTGGTGGTCAACTCTAAATAAAATGAGAAATTTTATTAAAGAAAATAATTTTAAATCAATAGATTTTATGCATAATAATAGTTATTTTCGTGATGGCTATATAATAGCAGGAACACGTGGATGGACACAATCAAATGATGAAGAAGATAAAAGAATTGTTGCAAGAGAGGTTATTAGATTAGAATTATCAATAAAAGATGGCATTGAAAAATATGGTAATGATAAGCCAATAATAATTTGTATGCATTACCCACCAATAACAAGTTTTAACTTACAAAATAATATACAATCACCTTTTATTGAACTTATGAAACAATATAATATACAAAAGTGTATTTATGGACACTTGCATAGTATGGCAATTCAGGAGGCAATACAAGGTACAGTTGATGGGATAGACTTAAAACTAGTTAGTGCAGATGCTTTAAATTTTGAAGTTATAAAAATTCAGTAAAAATTGAAATTTTAATGTTTCAGAAAGGAACAAAGTTAATAGTGGTTGATTTAGGAAAAGATGTAAAATATATAAAAGGTGTTGGACCAAACAGAGCAGAACTATTAAATAAATTAAAAATTTTTACATTGCAAGACTTGATTACATATTACCCAAGGACATATCAAGATAGGAGTAAACCAAAAACATTATTTGAATGTGTAGATGGAGAAGAAGCTTTAATAGAGGTTGTTGCAACAAGCAAAGTTGTAGAAACACGTTTTGGCAAAAAAACTATGCAAAAATTAATGATAGGAGATGAAACAGCTAGTGCTGAGGCAGTATGGTTTAATCAAACATATCTAAAGACAAAATTTAGCATAGGTAAGAAATATCGAATGTATGGAAAAATAGATAAAAAATATAGAAAAATTCAAGTATTATCACCTGTATTTGATGAATATGGCTTTACACAAAACACAGGAAGAATTATACCAATATATCCATTAACATATAGTTTATCACAAAATATACTCAGAAAGATTATGGAAAATGCAATAGAAGAAACTTATGGTAACATTTTAGAAACACTACCAGAATATTTAATAAAAAAATATAATTTACCATCAATAAATCAAGCAATAAAAGATATTCATTTTCCAAAGGAATTAAAAGATTTTCAAAAAGCACGAGAACGCTTAGTGTTTGAAGAATTACTTATGACACAATTAGCTTTATTAAAATTAAAATATTATGATATAGAAAAAGTTCAAGGAATCGCTTTTTCAGAACAATACAAGATTGAAGAAATGACAAAGCAATTTCCATTTACTTTAACAAATGCACAAAAGAAGGTTTTACAAGAAATTGAAAAAGATATGGAATCATCTAAAATGATGAATAGATTATTACAAGGAGATGTTGGCTCAGGGAAAACGGCAATTGCAATGTGTTCAGCATATAAAGCAGTTAAAAGTGGATATCAAGCAGTTATTATGGCACCAACTGCTATTTTAGCAACTCAACATTTAGAAAGTTTTGAAAATATATTTTCTAATTTAGGAATTAGGTGTGAATTGCTTATTTCTGGAATTAGTAAAAATAAAAAAGAAGATATTTTGCAAAGATTAAAAAATGGAGAAATTGACATTTTAATAGGAACACATGCAGTTTTAGAAGATAATGTAGAATTCAAAAAGCTAGGGTTAGTTGTAACAGATGAACAACATAGGTTTGGAGTTAGACAAAGAAATAAAATTGCAACAAAAGGAGAAAATCCAGATGTTTTAGTTATGTCTGCAACACCTATTCCAAGAACATTGGCATTGATTCTTTATGGAGATTTGGATATTTCTATTATTGATGAATTGCCACCAAACAGGAAAAAAATTGAAACTTTTGCAGTAACAAAACGAATGCAAGAAAGAGTAGACAATTTTATAAGAAAACAACTTGAAGAAGGTAGACAAGCATATATTGTGTGTCCACTAGTAGAAGAAGGAGAAGACAATAATTTAAAATCAGTTATTGAATTAGCTGAAAAATATCAAAAAGAGATTTTACCACAATACCACATTGCATATTTACATGGAAAAATGCGACCAAAAGAAAAAGATGAAATTATGCTAAAATTTAAAAATCATGAAATTGATGTTTTAGTTTCAACAACTGTAATTGAAGTAGGAGTTGATGTTCCAAATAGCAATATAATGGTTATAGAGGATGCACAAAGATTTGGGCTAGCAACACTTCATCAATTACGAGGTAGAGTTGGAAGAGGAAAATATCAATCATACTGTATTTTAAAATATGAAGGAAATAATGATACAATTCGTAAGAGAATGAAGGTTATGTGTGAGACAAATGATGGATTTATAATATCAGAAAAAGATTTAGAATTACGTGGAAGTGGAGATTTTTTTGGAACAATGCAACATGGATTACCAGAATTTAAAATTGCCAATTTGTTTGAAGATACTCAAATTCTAAAAAAAGTACAAATAGTTGCGCGGAGAAATTATGGATAAAGATGCAGACCTAAAACTACCAGAAAATAAGCTTTTACAAATAGTTGTAAATCGAAAATTAGAAAGTTTGGGAACAGGAACATTATAATCTTGACCTTAAATAAATTATGTGATACACTAAGACCAATAAAACATAATTATGTTTTATAACAAATATAATTACCTTAGGTTAATGGTGCGAAAAAAATCGCATTATATACCAGAAAGGGATGAACGTAAAATGATTAAATTTACAAAAATGCAAGGGCTAGGGAATGATTATGTATATATTGATGCCATCCATCAGGAAATCAATGAACCATCATCTCTAGCTCAATTTGTCAGCAATAGGAACTTTGGAGTTGGCTCAGACGGGTTAATTTTAATTTGTAAAAGTGATGTTGCTGATTTTAAGATGAGGATGTTTAATAGTGATGGAAGCGAAGCTGAGATGTGTGGAAATGGCATAAGATGTGTTGGAAAATTTGTTTATGACAAAGGTCTAACAAATAAAACAGAACTTGCTATTGAAACATTAGCAGGAATTAAGTATTTACAGCTAAATGTAAAAAATGGAAAAGTTGAAACTGTAAGAGTAGACATGGGAGAACCAATATTAGAACCTAGTAAAATTCCTGTAAAAAGCACAGAAAATCCAGTTAAAAATTTACATGTTAATGTAGAAGGAAATGAATTTGTATTAACATGTGTATCAATGGGAAATCCACATGCAGTGACCATTGTGAATAATGTAAAACAATTTGATGTTGCAAAATATGGAAAAGTCTTAGAAGTTGATCAAGCATTTCCTAAACGTATTAATGTGGAGTTTGCAGAAATTATTGATAAAGAAAATATAAAAATGAGAGTATGGGAAAGAGGAGCAGGAGAAACTTTAGCATGTGGCACAGGTGCGTGTGCAAGTCTTGTGGCTTGTAGCATTAATGGATATTCAAATAGAAAAGCAACAATAGAATTGTTGGGAGGAGATTTGCAAATTGAATGGAACGAAAATGATAACCATGTATATATGACAGGACCTGCAGTGACTGTTTTTGAAGGAGGAATGGAGTAAGATGAGTTTTATAAATGAAAATTTTTTAGAATTACAAGAGAGCTACTTGTTTTCAACAATTGCAAAAAAAGTGGCTAAATATACAGAAGAAAATCCAGACAAAAAAGTTATAAAATTAGGAATAGGTGATGTTACAAGACCTATACCTAAAGCATGTATAGAAGCTATGCATAAAGCAGCAGATGAAATGGGAACATTAGAAGGTTTTAAAGGATATGGTCCAGAGCAAGGATATGACTTTTTAAGAAAAGCTATTGTAAATCATGATTATAAATTAAGAGGAATTGACATAGCAGAAGATGAAATTTTTATATCAGATGGAGCAAAATGTGATACAGGAAATATTGTTGATATTTTTGCAAAAGAAAATGTTGTAGCAATCACTGATCCAGTTTATCCAGTATATTTGGATACTAATGTTATGTCAGGAAGAAGCGGAAAATTTAATTCTAAAGAAGGAATATATGAAAATATTGTATATTTGCCAGTAACAAGTGAAAATGATTTTAAACCTGAATTACCAACTCAAAAAGTGGATATGATTTATCTTTGTTTTCCTAATAATCCAACAGGTACTGTTTTGAGTAAAGAAGAATTACAAAAATGGGTAGATTATGCTAAAAAGAATAAATCAATTATTTTATATGATTCTGCCTATGAGGCTTTTATTACACAAGATGATGTACCACATAGTATATATGAAATAGAAGGAGCAAAAGATGTTGCAATAGAATTTAGAAGTTTTTCAAAAACAGCAGGATTTACAGGACTAAGATGTGGATATGTAGTTATACCAAAAAGTGTTAAAGGTTATACTAAAGATGGTAAAGAAGTAGGATATAACAAATTATGGAATAGGCGTACTTGTACAAAATTTAATGGGGCTTCATATATTGTGCAAAAAGCAGCTGAGGCAGTATATTCAGAAGAAGGTCAAAAACAAATTAAAGAAAATATAAATTATTATATGGAAAATGCTAGAATAATTAGAGAAGGCCTAGAAGAAGCTAATATTAAATATTATGGTGGTATAAATGCACCTTATGTATGGTTAAAAGTGCCAGATGGAAAAACTTCTTGGGAATTTTTTGATATTTTATTACAAGATATGAATGTTGTAGGAACTCCTGGTAGTGGCTTTGGCCCACATGGAGAAGGATATTTTAGGCTAACAGCATTTGGAACAAGAGAAAATACAATAGAAGCAATGGAAAGAATAAAAAGAAAAGGATGTTGATTTAAATGTTACAGATAATTGTGAAATTAATTTGCTTAATCATTATATTACTAGGAGTAATTATGATATTTGATGCTAGAAATCTAACAAAAAAATTTTTTGGGTTTGGTGACCAAAATGAAGGTTCAAGTGGATTAAAAATATTAGGTTATATAATTACAATAATTAGTTGTATTGTTATGCTGTTTTTAAAATAAATGTTGATAATATATAGACAACGATTGGAGGGGTGTGAATGGATGCAAGAGGTGAATTAAAATTAGTATTTCCAACAGAGGAATATAAAACACAAATTGAAGAATACTTAGAAGAACACATAAAAAATGGAGAATATGAAATAGCAGGTGATGGGGGACTAGATAGAATAAAAGATGTAGACAAATGGCTAGAAAAAATAAGAAAAGATGTGTCTATTGATACCATACAAGAAGGAAAAATACCATCAACACTATTTTTAGGAATAAGAAAATCAGATAATAGAATAGTTGGAACAATACAGATAAGACATAAGTTAAATGAAAAACTATTATTAAATGTTGGACATATTGGAGATGGAGTAAGACCATCAGAGCGAAAAAAAGGTTATGCAACTGAAATGATAAGATTGGCTTTAGAAGAGTGTAAAAAATTAGGAATTTATGAAGTGCTTATGGTATGTTACAAAGACAATATTGGTTCACAAAAAAGCATTATAAAAAATGGAGGAGTACTTGAAAATGAAATTCCTGCAGAAAATGGGAAAATAGATCAAAGATATTGGATAAAACTAAAATAATAAAAGAATATTCTAGAGAATTTACAGAAACAGATATAAGGAATAAAAATATAAAATAGTGTAAAAAATTTGAAAAAAAGATTTTGAAAAATATTGACAAAGAATTTTTATTAATATAAAATATTTTATATATAATAAAAGGAGGAAAAATTAGTTATGAAAAAATCAAAAATTTTATTAATCGCATTATTTGTCGCAATTTTTGTCATTGGTTTGTGTTTTTGCACACCAGTAAAAGCTGCAGAAATGTCATATTTTGGATTAGTAGAGAAGAGTAATAATTGGATTAAACCTTTAAAAACGCCTAAAGGATTAGTTTATCTAACTACACAAGAGGCAAAATTCCAAGTAGAAATTAAAGCTGATGGAGAATATGTAAAAGATATGACACCATTTAATCTTTCAATAGATAACGAAGAGGTTGCTAAAATTAATGAAGAAACAGGAGAAATAACAATATTATCTGAGGGAGAATTTTCAGTTCTTGCAGATAACAAAGTACAAGAAAAAGTTAAAATAATTTCAGCTGAAGGTAAGCAAAAGTGGGAAGAAACACATGCTAAAGCAAAAGAGGTAATGGATGATATACAAATTGAGAACGAAGACAAAACAGCAGGATTATCTTATGGATATGATTCTCCATTTAGAGACGGATGCATGATGGGTATTGCAACTCTACAACTTACTGATAAATATGGTAAAAACTTAGCAGAAACTTTTCCAGATGTAACTTATGAAGTACTTGATAATTCTCTTCTTTCTATTGACAAAAACGGAAAGATTACAGGTAATAAAGATATTACAAAAGGTGGAGAAACTGAGATATTTATTAATCTTGGAAATGATGTATATACAAGTATCTATATGAGTGTTGTGTATGGTTGGGATGGATATCTTTCATGGAGAGATGATTATGGTTTCCCTGCAATAGGACAAAATGGAGAACCAAGTACTACAAATCCAGAGCAAACTCCAAGCACAACTCCAACAGAAAATCAACCACAAAGATCAGAAACAGCTAAAAGTGATGAATTAGATGATGAACCAAAAGCAGGAATAAGTACATCAGTAGAATTCTTTGTAG
>CANRBU010000013.1 GCA_947628925.1 uncultured Clostridia bacterium
CCTTCATTTATTTTTGCAATTAATTCTGAATATTTCATTTTTTTGTTTGAGTTTTCCATAACTGATGATAAAACAATAATAAAAATAACTCCTATTATTAGCCACATGGCTAATGTTTTTATGTTGCTTTTCAATATAATTCCTCCTCTTTGTCTCTTTTGAAAGGTTATACCATATCTTTTTTGGTTTTTCAAGTATTTTTTATATGTCTTTTTTGTGACAAAACATTGATGTTTTCGCCTTTTCTACGGATACTTACCTTTGATCTATAAAATGAATTTGTCCACTTTTTACAAAAATTTTTATATATTGGTTTGGTGTTAAATATTTATTGCCAATGTTGTTTTTACATAGTTTTATTATATCTTCTATATGTACTTTTGAAATTCCTTGGCTATTCCCCAAAACCTTCGTTATAGTATATAACACTAGTCTTGATTTTATGACTGTTTCTTGATTATTAAATTGCTTTAAATCTAGTACAATATGTGGTTTTTCTTGTTTTACTATTTGAATATATACTTCTTCGACTTTTTTTGTTAAGTAGTTTTCTTCTTCTTTGACTAATTCAGATAGTCTGTTTAGAGTTTCTATAATGTTAGGATTAAATTCCTTTTGTATATACGGAATTACGACGTTTCTTATTTTATTTCTAGTGTATGTGTTGTCAAAATTTGTTTTATCAATTCTTGGTTGCAATTTTTTTTGTTCACAATATTCTTCAATTTCTTTTCTTGTACATTCTAATAGTGGTCTAATATATTTATTATCTTTTATTGGTTCTATTCCTTTTAAGCCTGATACTCCTGTACCTCTTAATATGTTCATAATGATGGTTTCTGCTTTGTCATTTGCATTATGTGCAATTGCTATTTTGTTTGCATTGATTTTTTTTGCTATTTCGTCAAAATATTGATAACGGCTATCTCTTCCCGCTTCTTCTACTCCTATTTTTTTAGTATGTGCGATTTGTTTTACGTCTATACTTTTGGAAAAAAATTTTACCCCTAAATTTTGGCAAGTATTTTTTACAAATTCTTCGTCTTCACTTGCCTCTTCTCGTATCATATGATTTATATGTGCAACTGAAAAATCAAATGATATACCTTCTTTTTGAAATTCTTTTTGCAATTCATTTATTATATAGAGCATGGCTAAAGAATCTGGCCCTCCTGATATTCCGAGAACAAGATTATCACCATTTTCTATTAAGTTATATTTTCTTATTGTGTCTTTTACTTTTTGTTTCGTATTAAAACCTTCCTTCAATATCGCAAATTCTAATTATCCATGTGCTTTTCTAAATTTACAAACTTTGTATATGTTCCAAGCCAACCTAGGTCTATGCTACCTGTTGAGCCACCTCTATGTTTTGCAATAATGACTTCTGCTATATTTCTCTTTTTGCTGTCTTCATTATAATAATCATCACGGTATAAAAACATTACTATATCAGCATCTTGTTCAATTGCACCTGATTCACGCAAATCTGATAGCATTGGTTTGTGGTCTTGTCTTTGTTCTACTGCTCTTGATAGTTGTGATAATGCTATTACTGGTACATTTAGCTCTTTTGCTAATATTTTTAAAGATCTACTAATTTCTGATATTTCTTGTTCACGACTTCCTACACGTTTGCCTGAACCTTGTACTAATTGCAAATAGTCAATGACTACCATTCCTATATTTTTTTCTAGTTTTAGTTTTCTGCATTTTGCTCTTATTTCTGTAACTGATATTCCTGGTGTATCATCAATATATATTTCAGCTTCTGATAATGGTCCTATGGCTTTTGCTAAAGTATTCCAGTCTTCTTCATCTAGTTTTCCTGTTCTTACTTTGTTGCTGTCTACCATTGCTTCACTGCATAAAATACGGTTTACTAACTGTTCTTTTGACATTTCTAAGCTAAAAATTGCAACTGGTACTTTTGCTCTTACTGCTGCATGTGTTGCAATATTTAATGCAAAGGCTGATTTTCCCATTGCTGGTCTTGCTGCAACTAAGATTAGTTCTGAGCCGTGGAATCCAGCTGTTCTGTAGTCTAAATCTATAAATCCACTTGGTACGCCTGTTATGTGTTGTTTTCTATTGTATAATTCTTCTAATTGTGTAAAGCTATCTACTAATATATCTTTTAAAGCTGAATAGCCCTTTTGATTTTTATCTTGTAACAAATCAAATATTTTTTTCTCTGAGCTTTCTATAACATCATCAACTTCTTCAGTTGGGTCATAGCCTAATTCTATAATCTCGTTTGCTACTTTAATTAAATCTCTTATTTCTGATTTTTCTTGTACTATTTTTATATATTTATCTGCATTTGCTGTTGTTGGCACTTTTTCTGGTAAATTTGCTAAATATTCATATCCTCCTATTTGGTCAAATTTTCCCATTGACTCTAATTCTGCTTTTACTGTAATTAGGTCTATTGGCTCTGCCTTTGAATATAAGTTAACCATGGCTGTAAAAATTGTTTTGTTATCTTCTCTATAAAAATTGTCTGGTTTTAAAACTTCCATACTGCTGATTACTGCATCATGGTCTGTTAACATACTTCCTATTATAGCTTGTTCTGCTTCTAAATCATGTGGTGGTACTTTTCCTACTTCCATGGTAAACCGTCATCCCTTTCGATTTTAGTTGTAATTTATTGTCCTATTACATTAATTTTTAGCTTGGCTGTAACGCCTTCATATAGTTTGATTGAGATTGTTTTTGTTCCTAATTCTTTTATTGCTTCTTTCATGTCTATTTTTTTCTTATCAACTGTTATTTGATGTGTTTTTTGTAAAGAATCTGCTATTTCTTTTGATGATATTCCTCCAAACACTTTACCGTTTTCTCCTACTTTTACAGGAAATGTTAACATGATTTTTCCCATTTTTTCTGCCAATTTTTTTGCTTCTTCTTTTTCTTGGTCTTTTTTGTATGCATTTGCTTGTTGTTTTGCTTTTAATTTTGCTAAATTTTCTGCATTTGCTTCTACTGCTAATTTCTTAGGGAATAAGTAATTACGTGCATATCCGTCAGATGTATTTATAATTTCATCTTTTTTTCCGCTTCCTTTTATGTCTTGTGTTAATATTACTTTCATTTTATCACTTTCCTCTCTAAAGTATTTATTTAGCTTTGCATTTCTTCAAAGTATTCATGTATCTTTTGTATTAACAAATCTTTGGCTTCTTCCATTGTCATTCCTTCTACTTGAGCTCCTGCTAGTGTGATATGACCTCCACCACCTAGTTTTTCTAATATGACTTGTACATTTACATCTCCAATAGAACGTCCACTAATACATATTTTATCTCCTAAATTTCCAAGTACAAATGATGCTGTTACATTGCTTATTGTTAACAATTCATCTGCTGCTTTTGCACATACTAGATTACTGTCTTTTTCTTTGTCTTGATTCATTGCTACTGCTATTGTGCTACTTACCATTTCTGCTGATTTTACGATTTCTGCTATTTTATTAAAACTATATAAATCACTTTGGAACCATTTTTTTACACGGATAATATCTACACCACATTTACGTAAATATGCGGCTGCTTCAAAAGTTCTTACTCCTGTTTTAAATGTAAAGTTTTTGGTGTCCATCATAATTCCAGCATATAGGCTTTCTGCTTCTATTGTTTTTAATTCTACATTTGTTTCTGCATATTGTAGTAATTCCGTGACTAGTTCTGCTGCTGATGAAGCATATACTTCTTGGAAAGTAAGTGTTGCATCTTCTATGTAGTCTTCACTTCTTCTGTGGTGGTCTATTACTACTACTTTTTTGGCATTTTCCAATATTTCTGGTGCTATTACAAAGTTTCTTTTATGTGTGTCTACTATTACTAGAAGTGTGTTTTCTTCTATGTTTTCTAAAGCCACTTCTTTGCTAATTAGCACATCTTCATATTCTGTTTCTTTGTCTAATTCTGCTTTAAAATTTTCTAGTGTTGAAAATCCTTCATCTTGGATGATATATGCATTTTTGTCTAAAGTTTTTGCTAGTCGATATATTCCCATACTAGAGCCCATAACATCAATGTCTGGATTTTTGTGTCCCATAATCATTACTTTGTCTGATTCTCTAATTAGGTCTTCTAGTGCATGTGAAACTATTCTAGCCTTTACTTTTGTACGTTTTTCAACTTCTTGTGCTTTTCCACCAAAGAAACGATATATGTCGTTTTCTCTAATGACTGCTTGGTCTCCACCTCTACCTAATACTAGGTCCATTGCAGTTTGTGCTGATTTATATTTTTCTTTATCTGTATCACCTTCGTTTGATACTGCAATGCTAAGTGTAAATGGTATTTTTTCATGTGTGTTTATTTCTTTTATTTTATCTAGAATGCTGAATTTGTCTTCTTTTACATTTTCTAGATATCGTTGTTCAAAGACGCAAATATAGCGGTTATGTTCTGTTTTTATTAGTATTCCGTTTGTTTGGTTTGCCCACTCTAAAATTGCTTTGTCTATTTCTGCTATTATTTGTGGTTTTTCTTCTGCATCTAATAATTGCATATTTTCTTCGTAATTATCAATGCTAATTATTTCTACACATGAACGTGTATCTATGTATTTTTGTTGTAGTATTGTATTTTCTGTGATGTCTATAAAATATACCATTACCATATATTCTTTTTTGGCTTTTTTCTCTCTGTTGTTTGAATGTACATATTTTCCTATAACTCTGTATACTTTATCTTGAATTGTTAATTCTTTTTCTATGTATTGTGGAATTTTTGCATGTTTGTCTACATTTTTACTGTTTTCTATGTCTTTTTTTACATCATCCATTATTTCATCAAGATATAGGTCAATTTCTACATTTTCAAATTCTGAAACAAATTTTGAACTTCTCCATATTATATTTCCATCTGTTTCTAAAATGATTAGTGGAAATGGTGAATTTATTAGTGTGCTTTTTGCTGCTGAATCTACACTTATAGTTAAGTCTTGTAGTGTTTCTGAGATTTCATTTTTTCTTTTATTATTTGCAAAATATGTGTAGCTTACTACAAGGAGCATTACTATTATTGATGGTATTATCCAATTAGTATTTTGCACACAAATGATTACTAGTAATAATAGAATAATTACCAGATATATCTTAGTTCTAGATATTAAATTATCAAAAACTTTTCTATTTGTATTTTGCATATTTTTTATTATCCCTCCTAAGGATTTTATATGTATCTATTTTATAGCATTTATTGCTTTTTGTCAAGTTAAAAGCGACCTTTTAGGTCGCTTTAGGTTTTTATTTATGTAGTTTGTTCAACTACCATTTCAGGTTCTTTTTCTTCTACTTCTGTACTGATGTGTATGTCTTGATATTTTTTCATTCCTGTTCCTGCTGGTATTAATTTTCCTATAATTACGTTTTCTTTTAAGCCTATTAAGTCATCTATTTTTCCTTTTACTGCTGCTTCTGTTAATACTCTTGTGGTTTCTTGGAATGATGCTGCTGATAAGAAGCTTTCTGTTGCTAATGATGCTTTTGTAATTCCTAGTAGTACTCGTTTTCCTATTGCTGGGCGTTTGCCTTCTTCTATTGCTTGTTTATTTTTGTCTTCAAATTCATACATATCAATTAATGAACCTGCAAACATGTCTGTATCACCGTTGTCTTCTATTCTTACTTTTTTAAGCATTTGTCTACCGATAACTTCTATGTGTTTATCGTTGATGTCAACACCTTGGTTACGATATACTTTTTGTACTTCTGCTATTAAGTATTCATATACTCCTTCTGGTCCTTGAATTGCTAGAATTTCAGCTGGATTGATAGAACCTTCTATTAGTGGTTGAGCCACTTCTACCATGTCCCCATCATTTACTTTCATTTTTGAACCAAATGGAATTGTATATGTTCTAGAATCATCTTTTGATGTTACAATGACTTCTTTCTTTTTCTTGGTTTCTTTTATTTTTACTTTTCCTGCAATTTCTGTGATGATTGCTAAGCCTTTTGGCTTTCTTGCTTCAAATAATTCTTCTACCCTTGGAAGACCTTGTGTGATATCTGCTACACCGGCTACACCACCTGAGTGTATTGTTCTCATTGTTAATTGTGTACCTGGTTCACCTATAGATTGTGCTGCTATTATACCAATAGATTCTCCAATAGATACTAAATCTCTTCTTGCTAAGCCCATTCCATAACATTTTTGACATACACCATGTTTTGAGTGACATCCTAATACTGAACGTACTTCTACTTTTTCAATTCCTGCTTCTACTATTTTCTCTGCTATTGTTTCTGTGATCATGGTGTTTGTATCAACTATTAATTCTTTTGTTGTTGGGTTGATGATGTCATGTAATGCAAATCTACCAACTAACCTTTCTTGTAGTTTTTCAATAACTTGATTTCCGTCTTTTATGTCATATATTGTGATTCCTTCTTCTGTTCCGCAGTCTGCTTCTCTAACAATGATATCTTGTGATACATCAACTAATCTTCTTGTTAAGTAACCTGAGTCTGCAGTTCTTAGAGCTGTATCTGAAAGTCCTTTTCTTGCTCCATGGGCTGATATGAAATATTCTAGTGCGTCTAATCCATCTGCAAATGATGATTTGATTGGGATTTCTACAGCTTTACCTGTTGTACTTGCCATCAATCCTCTCATACCTGCAATTTGACGTAATTGGTTCATATTACCACGGGCACCTGATTTTACCATCATATATATTGGGTTTAAGTTGTCAAAGTTTTCTTCCATTGCACTACTTACATCATTTGTTGCTTCTTCCCATACTTTGATAACTGCATTATAACGCTCATCCTCTGTAATTAGACCTCTTGCATATTGTTTACGAATTGTTGCAACTTGTTTATCAGCTGCTTCTAGGATGTCTTTCTTAGCAGGTGGTACTTCTACATCACTCATAGAGAATGTAATTCCTGCTAATGTTGAATATTTAAAGCCTAATGCTTTAATATAGTCAATTACTTCAGCTGATTCTGTTAAACCATGTAATCTAATTACTCTTTCGATGATTGTTCCCATTGTCTTTTTTACAACTGGGAAATTGATTTCATATTGGAATGGATCTTCTTCTCTGTTGATAAAGCCTAAATCTTGTGGTATACCTTGGTTGAAGATAATTCTTCCAATACTTGTTTCTATTTTTTTGTATTTTATTTCTCCGTCGATTTCTTTGCTTACTCTGACATATATTTTTGCATGGATACCTACATCATGGTTTTCAAATGCCATAATTGCTTCGTCTGGATCACGGTAGTATGAGCCTTCTCCTTTTTCGCCTTCTATTATCATAGTTAAGTAGTAGCTTCCTAAAATCATGTCTAGTCTTGGTACTGCTACTGGCTTACCATCTTGTGGTTTTAATAGGTTGTTTGTTGATAGCATTAGATATCTTGCTTCTGCTTGTGCTTCTGGTGATAGTGGTAAGTGTATTGCCATTTGGTCACCATCAAAGTCTGCATTAAATGCTTCACAAACTAGTGGGTGAAGTTTGATTGCTCTACCTTCTACTAGTACAGGTTCAAATGCTTGAATTCCTAGTCTATGTAGTGTTGGTGCACGGTTAAGCATTACAGGGTGGTCTTTTATAACATCTTCTAAGATTCCCCATACTTCTGGGTTTAATCTTTCTACCATTCTTTTTGCATTTTTTATGTTTTGTGCTAAACCTCTGCTTACTAATTCTTTCATAACAAATGGCTTGAATAGTTCTATTGCCATTTCTTTTGGAAGTCCACATTGATATATTTTTAGTTCTGGTCCTACAACTATAACAGAACGTCCTGAGTAGTCTACACGTTTTCCTAATAAGTTTTGACGGAAACGTCCTTGTTTTCCTTTTAGCATGTCTGATAAAGATTTTAATGCTCTGTTTCCTGCACCTGTAACTGGTCTTCCACGTCTGCCATTATCTATTAATGCATCTACTGATTCTTGTAGCATACGTTTTTCATTACGTACTATAATTTCTGGTGCTCCTAGTTCTAGTAATCTTTTTAATCTGTTATTTCTGTTTATAACTCTACGATATAGGTCGTTTAAATCAGATGTTGCAAAACGTCCACCGTCTAATTGAACCATTGGTCTTAGTTCTGGTGGAATAACTGGGATAACGCCCATAACCATCCATTCTGGTCTATTTCCAGAAATTCTAAATGATTCTACTGTGTCTAATCTTTTTATGATTTTTGATTTTCTTTGTTCACTTGCTTTTTCGATTTCTTTTTTTATAGATGCTGATAATTTGTCTAAATCGATTTCTGCTAGTAATTTTCTTATTGCTTCTGCTCCCATTTCTGCTGTGAAGCTATCTTTACCATATTTTTCTTGTGCTTCGTGATATTCTTTTTCGTTTAACACTTGGCATTTTGCTAAATTGGTTGTTCCTTTGTCTGTTACAATATATGATGCAAAATAGATTACTTTTTCTAAGTTTCTTGGTGAAATGTCTAACATTGTTGCTATTCTACTTGGTATGCCTTTGAAATACCAAATGTGTGCGACTGGGGCTGCAAGTTCTATGTGCCCCATTCTTTCACGTCTTACTTTTGATTTTGTAACTTCTACACCGCATCTGTCGCAGACAATTCCTTTATATCTTACTCTTTTATATTTTCCACAGTGGCATTCCCAGTCTTTTGTAGGTCCGAATATTCTTTCACAGAATAGACCGTCTTTTTCTGGTTTTAATGTTCTATAATTGATTGTCTCTGGTTTTTTTACTTCACCTCTTGACCATTCTCTTACTTTTTCGTCTGATGCAATTCCTATTTTTAATTTGTTAAAAATTTCTAATTCGTCCACTCTTTTTCCCCCTTATTCAATGATATCATCATCATTATCAAGATTATCGTCTGCTAAATCAGAATCGAAAATTTCTTCTTCGCCTTCATCATCTAAATCGTCGAAAAGTTCATCATCATCATCTAACATCATTTCATCGTCGTCTAATGGTTCGTCTACAAAGTTTTCTTCAAGTTCTCCTTCGTCTTCACCTGTAAAGTCTTCTGATGATAGCATCTTTTTCTCTTGCTCTGGGTCATATTCAATACCGTCTTCGATATTTTCTTTTAGTTCTAATTCTTGATTGTCTTCTGAGTACAATCTTACGTCTAAACCTAATGATTGTAGTTCTTTTACTAATACTTTGAAGCTTTCTGGAATTCCTGGTTCTGGGATGTTTTCACCTTTTACGATTGCTTCATATGTTTTTACTCTTCCTACAATATCATCTGATTTTACTGTTAACATTTCTTGTAGTGTGTATGCAGCTCCATATGCTTCTAGTGCCCAAACTTCCATTTCTCCAAAACGTTGTCCACCGAATTGTGCTTTTCCTCCTAATGGTTGTTGTGTTACTAATGAATATGGTCCTGTTGAACGTGCATGGATTTTGTCGTCTACTAAGTGATGTAGTTTTAACATGTACATAACACCAACTGTTACTGGTTTTGCAAATGGATCTCCTGTACGTCCATCATATAATATTGATTTTCCGTCTTCACTCATGTTTGCTTGTTTTAAGATTTCTTCAACATCTTCTTGTGTTGCACCATCAAATACCGGTGTTGAAACATGCCATCCTAAGGCTTTTGCTGCTCCACCTAGATGTACTTCTAGAATTTGACCTAAGTTCATACGTGATGGAACACCTAATGGGTTTAATAGGATGTCTATTGGTGTACCATCTGGTAAAAATGGCATATCTTCTTCTGGTAATACTCTTGAGATAACGCCTTTGTTACCATGACGTCCTGCCATTTTGTCACCAACAGAAATCTTTCTTTTTGTTGCTATATAACATCTGATAATTTGATTTACTCCTGGTCCTAATTCGTCTGAGTTTTCTCTTGTAAAGATTCTTACATCTACTATTGTTCCTGCTTCTCCATGTGGTACACGTAAAGATGTATCTCTAACTTCTCTAGCTTTTTCTCCAAAGATTGCTCTTAATAGTCTTTCTTCTGCAGTTAATTCAGTTTCTCCTTTTGGTGTTACTTTTCCTACTAAGATATCTCCTGGACGTACTTCTGCACCTATTCTGATAATTCCGTTTTCATCAAGGTCTTTTAAGACATCATCACCTACATTAGGGATGTCTCTTGTTATTTCTTCTGGTCCTAATTTTGTATCACGACATTCACAGTCATATTCTTCAATGTGGATAGATGTGAATACATCTTCTTTTACTAGTCTTTCATTTAATAAAATAGCGTCTTCATAGTTGTAACCTTCCCATGTAGAGAATGCAACTAGTACATTTTTACCTAGTGACATTTCTCCATCTTTTGTTGCTGGTCCGTCAGCTATGGCATCACCTTTTTTTACTATTTCACCTTTTTTTACTATTGGTTTTTGGTTTATGCATGTTCCGCCGTTTGTTCTTTTGAATTTGCGTAATTTATGTACTACTGTTTTTCCATTTTGATATTTTACTGTGATGGCATCTCCTGTTACTTTTTCAATAACTCCATCATCTTCTGCTAATACTAGTATACCCGAGTCTTTTGCTGCTCTATATTCAATACCTGTTGCTACAATTGGTCTTTCTGTTATCATTAGAGGTACTGCTTGACGTTGCATGTTTGCTCCCATTAGAGATCTTTTTGCATCATCATGCTCTAAGAATGGTATCATGGCTGCTGCTATTGATACTAGTTGTTTTGGTGAAACGTCAATATATTGTACTTGATCTTTGTCTACTTCGATAATATCGTTTTTATAACGTACTCTAATTCTGTCATGGATAAATTCGCCTTTGCTGTTCATTGGTTCTGATGCTTGTGCTATGATGTAGTTGTCTTCAATGTCTGCACTCATGTATTCTACAATATCTGTTGCTCTATGTGTTTTTGGGTCTATTTTTCTATATGGTGTTTCGATAAATCCATATTCGTTGATGTTTGCAAATGATGATAATGCAGAAATTAGTCCTATGTTTGGTCCTTCTGGTGATTCGATTGGGCATAGTCTACCATAGTGTGTGTAGTGAACATCACGAACTTCGAATCCTGCTCTTTCTCTTGTTAATCCTCCTGGTCCTAATGCTGAAATTCTTCTTTTATGTGTTAATTCTGATAGTGGGTTTGTTTGGTCCATGAATTGTGATAATTGTGAACTTCCAAAGAATTCTCTGATTGCTGATGTGATTGGTTTTGTATTTATTAGAGTTTGTGGTGTTACAACATCTAAGTCTTGGATTGTCATTCTTTCACGTACAACTCTTTCTAGTCTTGCTAAACCTATTCTAAATTGATTTTGTAGTAGTTCTCCTACGCAACGAATTCTACGGTTTGCCAAGTGGTCAATATCATCTGGTTTTCCTATTCCGTGTGATAAGTTTAATAGGTAATTTATTGATGCAATCATATCATCAATTGTGATGTGTTTTGGTACTAGTTCGTCATATCTTTCTTTCAACATTTTTACTAGGTCTTTTTCATCTGTGTGGTCTATGATATTTTTTAATATTTCATAATTTACATCTTCTTTGAAGTGTAAACTGCTTAAATCAACATTAGGTAATATTTTGTGTGGGTTTACTGTGCCATTACCAATGATTCTAACTGTCTTTTCTCCAATTACTACATCTACTATGTTTATTCCTGAATTTTGGATGTTGTTTGCAACTTCTTCTGTGATTATTTCTCCTGCTTGAACAAATACTTCACCTGTTTCACTGTCTACAACATCTTTTGCTGATATTTTTCCTTTTATTCTTCCTGCTAGTCCTAGTTTTTGGTTGAATTTATATCTTCCTACTTTTGCTAGGTCATATCTTCTTTCATCATAAAATAGGCCATTGAATAAACTTTTAGCTGCTTCTACGGTTGGAAGTTCTCCTGGTCTTAATTTTTTATATATTTCTATTAATGCATCTTCTTGGTTTTTAATTGGGTCTTTTGATATTGTTGCTGTTAGCATTTCTTCTTCTCCAAATAGTTCTCTTATTTGGTCATCACTAATAATGCCAATTGCACGTAATAATGTTGTGACTGGCACTTTTCTTGTACGGTCAACACGAACCCAGAAAATATCGTTTCCGTCTGTTTCATATTCTAGCCAAGCTCCTCTTAGTGGCATAACTGTAGATGTATATGTTTTCTTACCTGTTTTTGTATCGAATATTTCATCATAGTAACAACCTGGTGAACGCACTAATTGGCTAACAACAACTCTTTCTGCTCCGTTGATTATGAATGTTCCACTATCTGTCATTAGTGGAAAGTCTCCTAAGTAGATTTCTTGTTCTTTGATTTCTCCTGTTTCACGGTTTATTAGTCTGACTTTTACATGTAATCTGCTTGAATATGTTGCGTCTCTTTCTTTTGCCTCCTCTAATGAGTATTTTGTTTTGTCTTCCATATAATAGTCAAAAAATTCAAGAACAAGATTGCCTGAATAGTCTTCTATTGGTGATATATCTTTTAATACTTCGCCTAATCCTTCTTCCACAAACCAGTTATATGAGTCTTTTTGCACTTTAATTAGGTTTGGCATTTCGATAAAATCTCCAACTTTTGCAAAATCTTTTCTTGAAGCTTTTTCATATTGGATTTCTTTTAGTTTCAAAAAAATCACTCCTTATTTTTTATTGAAGCAGAATGAATTTATTTGATTTTAGGAAAAGTCCCTCTTAGCATATAGTTCTTATAAGATGTCTAGAAATGTCTGCTTTGCATCTCTTTCTTTCTTATGGTGTTCTATATGTAATTCCTCTTTTCTTAAAATGAAAATCTTTGACAAAATATTTTTTGAATAAATATTGCAGGTATTATTATATCAAATTTTCCTTACGGATGTCAAGCTTTTTGGGAAATTTTTTGTGCTTTTTTTGAATTTTTTTCTTTTTTTCAGTTCTCTTTTTGTATTTTCCCTTGTTTCCCTAGCAAAAGCATGGACATTTTACATAATTTGTGGTATAATATATATAGTCAATTTTTATTATCCTGTTTTTACAGGTTGAGATATAGTAACTATTCACTTTGCATTTTTTATTAGGGGGGTATGAATATTAATAGCTATTATGACATTTTATTAAAAAAATTTTAACAGGAGGATATAAAAATGAAATTTTTAAAAAAGGTAAAGTTATGGTTTATTGAGCACTATCAGGCACCGATTATAATTGCTTTTCTTGGTTCTTGCATTATCACAGTGATACACTGTTGTGTAGAGCCCTCTATCGATTATAGCCGGCTGGATTATTTTGGAGATATAGCTTTTATTGTTATCTGCACTTTTATTGGAGCTTGTTTTTCTGCAGTACTACATCCTGACGTAATTTTGAACCGGGAAACTATGCAAGCTTATGTAGATGCTGTGTTTTGGAAGAAACACTTCGATATCTTAACACTCGTTTCACAAGAAGCTTCTAGTTATTTTAATGTTTTGGGAGCTGAAGTTGTTTCAAGTCTGGAACTTAAATGGAGTGACTCTATTGTGTATCTGGAGCGGTTCAATGAACATATTAAGCATCTTGATTCACCATCTTTTGTAGCTGCTACTGCAAGAGCATCTGCTTTGATAGTAGGGTTGATGGAGGCTCCGGTTTTTACATCTCCAAAACTTGATTTAAAAACTTTTACTGCTTCAGAATTCGAAGAACTTAAGTTAATTAATCTTGATTTTACCCTTCGGTGTTGCCTTAAGGTTATGAATTTAAGTCCTGATTCTGTGACAAAAATCAAGGAAAATGAGGCTTTATATTCATTTTTCTTTAAAACATTTTGTACTGTAAACTCTGACAAGAGTTTTGAGAAAAAGACTTTTGTTATAGAAATGTACAATGTTATGCAGTTTTTGTTGGAGAGTAAAATTATTGCTTAAAAATCTCATGAAGAGAGAACCTTGTAGGGTTCTCTCTTTTATTGACTTTTTTATTATATTATGATATATAATTATAAAAAAATGAAAGGATGCTTTTGTATGTCAACTTTACCAATTTTTATTAAATATTTATTAACTGCTTTTATTGGAATGGTTCCTATTATTGAACTTAGGGGTGCTATTCCAGTTGGAGTTTTTACTTTTCATTTAAATTATTTAGAATCTTTTATTTGCAGTTTTATTGGAAACATTATACCTGTTTATTTTATTGTTAAGTTTATTAGACCATTGTTTGACTTTTTTGGTAGATGGAAACCTTTTAAAGTCATAATTGATTGGGCTTCTAATAAAGCTACAAAAAATATAGAAAATAACCCTAGATTACAAAATTTTGCTGCTCTAGGATTATTCTTGTTTGTTGCAATTCCACTACCTGGTACAGGTGCTTGGGTTGGTTCTTTAATTGCTAACTTTTTGGATTTACCTCCAAAAAAAGCTATTCCTCCAATTATAGTTGGTGTGTTAACTGCAGGTATTATTATATTAATTTTAACTGCAATAGCAAATGGTGGTATTCAATATTTGTTGCAAAGAAGTTAATATTTTTATCTTTCTTCTACAAAATCTTCCATTATTAATTTGATTACTGCTGCAACTGGTACTGCTAAGAACATTCCCATTATTCCAAAATATGCCCCTCCCACTGTTACTGCAAAAATTACTAGTAGAGGGCTTATTTTTAGTGAATTCCCTATGATTTTTGGGTTTATGATGTTTGCATCTATTTGTTGTAAAACGATTACAACTATTGCCATTACTATTGTTTGACCTATTCCTCCTGTTATGAATGTTATAATTATTGCAATTAATACTGCAATGATTGCTCCAATGTATGGTATGATGTTAAATAGTCCAATCATAAAGCCTAATAATGGTGCATATTTTACGCCTATTATGCTCATTGCTATTGTTGCTAAAATTCCAATAACTATGGCATCTATTACTTGACTGCCTACAAATTTGAAAAATAGTTCATTTGCTTGCCCAAAATACTTATCTAAATGGTCATAAGTTTTTGGTTTTAATATTCTTTTTGCTAATTTTTTTAGGAAATTTATTATTGATTCTCTTTGTAGTAAGATATATACAGATACTACAATTGATACAAATATATCAAATATTGCTAGGAATACATTGAATAAGTTTTGTACATATTCTAGTATTCTTTCATTATTTAAGCTTAAGAGTTCTGGTATGTTGATTTGTTGTATTCTTTGTACTATGCTCATTGCTATATCACTTTTGAAGAATGAGTCTTCTGGTAGTTCACTTATTTTATGTACTGCTGTTTCATAGTAATTTTGTAAATTTGAAAATAGTTCTATAATACTGTCTCTTAAGACTGGGAATATAACATTTATTGCTATTGCTAATATCAAAATGGTGATGACATATGTTGTTACTACAGCTAAGCCTCTTGCTCTTTTTTTGATAAATTTGTTTTTGCTGGTTTTATATGCCCTTTCGATTGCTCTTGCTGGCAAAATTAAAATATATGCAATAAATATTCCTATAATAAATGGTCTTAGTACTCTAAAAAATGTTCCAAACCATTCTTGTATGTTTCCAAAATTGTCTACTATTTTGTAGATTATGATTCCACTGACTATTAATAAAAAATATGAAAACCATTTTTTCCAATTAGTTTTTATTTCATCCATTTTATCACTTCCCTTTCAAAAGTGTAGTTAAAATTTTATATTGATATTTCTAACCCTACAGGGCAATGGTCACTTCCATATATTTCTGGGTAAATACTTGCTTCTTCAATTTTGTCTTTTATATTTTCTGATATGATGAAATAGTCTATTCTCCATCCAACATTTTTTTCTCTCGCATGCCCCATATATGACCACCATGAATATGCTTCTGTTTTTTGTGGGTATAAGTATCTGTATGTATCTATAAAACCTGAGTTTAATAGTTCTGTCATTTTTTCTCTTTCTTCATCTGTAAATCCTGCATTTCCACGGTTGGTTTTTGGGTTTTTTAAGTCTATTTCTTGGTGGGCTACATTTAGGTCTCCACACATTATTACTGGTTTTTTTGTGTTTAGTTTTAATAAATATGCTCGTATTTCATCTTCCCATACTTGCCTGTATTCTAGCCTTTCTAATTCTCTTTTTGAGTTTGGTGTGTATATTGTTACCATGTAGAATTTTTCAAATTCTAGTGTAATTACTCTACCTTCTTTGTCATGTTCTGGCTTACCTATTCCATATGTTACAGTTTGTGGTTTTATTTTTGTAAAAATTGCTGTTCCTGAATATCCTTTTCGCTCTGCACTGTTGTAATATGAATAGTATCCATCAAATTCTAGATTGATTTGTTCTGGTTGGCATTTTGTTTCTTGTATGCAAAATATGTCTGCATCTATTTCCTTGAAAAAATTGTTGAATCCTTTGCTTACACAAGCTCTAATGCCATTTACATTCCATGAGATTAGTTTCATTGTTTTTTTCCTTTCTTGAAAACTGTCTATACTTTTATTTTACTATATTTTTCCAAAAAAATCAACTAAAATTAAGTTTTAGAGAACTTTATGTGTCCTTTTTATTTATGTGTATCTCGTTGGAAGTTTTATATGGCTTTTAATAAGCTAATATCTTTCAAAATGGATTTCTACAGTAGCAATTTGTTAAGTTTTTTGTAATTCATTTTCTAGTTTTTCAATATCTTTTTGTGTTAGTTTAGTAGATTTTTTAATATCTTCAACTTTTATTCCTAATTTAAGTAATTCTTTAGCTATATCTATTTTACTCTTTTGTATTCCTTCTTGTCTGCCTTCTTGCCTTCCTTCTTCTCTACCTTCTCGTCTTCCTTCTTCTATAAAACTGTCTCGTTTTTCTTCTATCATTGTTATAAAATTCATTTTTCCTTCACCTTCTTCCTTTTTAAACAATTCTCTTGTTATTTCTTTATTTTTTAGCACACCTTTATACACATATTCTGCCATATCTCTTAGTATTTTGATATTTTCCTTATTCTTTTCTGTATATAATATGTGTTCAAATGCATTGTTTAATTCTACTTCATCTTTTGCTTTCTCTAATGCTAGTAAGCGATATATAAAAAGTTCAGCATTTAATAATTCCTCCATTTTCATCACATTAACATCCACTATATTATATTCGCCCAATTCTAAGTTCTTATATCCTTTTATTTTAAGTTGCATTGCTGAAAGCTTTTTCTTTGCCTTCCACTTGCTTTTTCTACTTGTATATAT
>CANRBU010000014.1 GCA_947628925.1 uncultured Clostridia bacterium
TGGCAGGGGCAGAAGGACTCGAACCCTCACAAGCGGTTTTGGAGACCGATGTGCTACCATTGACACTATACCCCTATTTGTTTTAAAAACCTTTTTATATATTAACATATTTATAACTATATTTCAAGTGATTTTTTAATAATTTTTAGATTATATATCAAATTTTTGTTGTTTGTCGGTTTTTGTCGAAATTTTTTTCTTGATTTTATTGATACTCTATGATATAACTTTTCTATCTAGGAGGTGATAATATACAAAAATTATTTATAAAAATTATTTTTTCATTAGCTATTTTGCTTCTTTTTATTTCTATCTTTTTTACCCCAATAATTCAATCTGAAAATTTTAATGATTTTTTTGTAACTGGTGAAATTATGGACATAACTTCAAATGGTTTTGTATGGCCTATTCCCCGGATATACTCGTATTAGTTCTCCTTTTGGAAAGCGACATGCTCCAACTGGTGGTGCTTCTAGTTATCATTATGGCTGTGATATTCCTGCCCCTCAAGGTACAAAATTAATTGCAATACATGATGGTGAAATTACTTTTCTAAATTTTTTAGGCGCAGGTGGCTATACACTTACACTTTCATTTGATAATTATAAAGTTTCTTATTGCCATATTGACCCTCATTTTTTAGTTTCTGTTGGTGATTTCGTAAAACAAGGTCAAATCATTGCTTTAGTTGGACCAAGAAATGTTTATGGTGTTCCTGGAAATTTTTATAAAGATGAAAAAGGTAAC
This sequence comes from uncultured Clostridia bacterium, assembly GCA_947628925.1. Classification (GTDB taxonomy): domain Bacteria; phylum Bacillota; class Clostridia; order TANB77; family CAG-508; genus CAG-269. Next base: position 748 of record CANRBU010000014.1, read on the forward strand.
CCCACAAATGGAGCTACCACTGGTTCACATCTACATATTGGTTTTCGAATCAATAACGAATACCAAAATCCGATGAATTTCTTTTAAATTACATATCGTCATCTTCATCAATTTCGTCTGTATCGTTTCCGTGTTTCATCTTCTTGACATCCATCACAAGAGCAACAATTACCTGTGCATCCTTGTGGTTCGTCTAATTCCCCTGTCCAATCTAATTCAATAATATTGTTGCATTCTGGACATTTTACTTCTGTTTTCTCTTCATCAACATCTATTACAAATTCATAATTACAATATGGGCATACAATTTCAAAATCGAAGCCATCTTCTGAATATATATCTTTTTCAATATGGCTAACAACATCTTCCATTTTTCCAATTTTATTTTCTAGTTCTTGTTGCTTTTGCTCTATTTTTTCGACTTCGTCTTTGTGATGATCCATCATGTAATCCATTTGATCTAAAACAACATCTAAAAAATCAGAAAATCTTAATTTAATGTAATCTAAATCTTCTTTATTCTTGATATTAGCTTCAATATCTTTTAAAAAGCTAGTATAATTATCTTTTAATGTTCCCATATCTGGTTTCTTTCCTTTCTAATATTAAAAACTATACTCTTTCCATGTATTCACATGTTCTAGTATCTATTCTTAATACATCACCGATGTTTACAAATAGTGGAACTTGTAATTCTAACCCTGTTTCCAATGTTGCTGGTTTTCCAGATGTTGTTGTTGTATTTCCACTAAAGCCTGGTTCTGTATATGTAACTTCCAACTCTACAAATGTAGGTGGCTCTACTGCAAAAATACTTCCTTTATATGAAAGAATTGTTACTTCCATATTTTCTTTTAAATATTTTAAGCAATCTCCTAATTGGTCTTCATTTAATGGAATTTGGTCATATGTCTCATTATCCATAAAATAATATAGACCTCCATCATTATATAAATATTGCATTGCCTTTTTTTCTATTTCTGCTCCTGGAAATTTATCTGATGGATTAAATGTTTTTTCAAGTGTTGCACCTGTTATTACATTTTTTAGTTTTGTTCTAACAAAAGCTGAACCTTTACCTGGTTTTACATGTTGAAATTCTACAACTCTGAATACATTTCCTTCCATTTCAAATGTTGTTCCATTTCTAAAATCACCTGCTGAATATACTCCTGCCATTTTTTCACATTCCTTTCTAAATTAAAATCACTATATATTGTACTACAAATTGGCGATAAAATCAATACTTTCATTATATTATAGTATAATTTTTCTCAGAATTGGTCAATTTTATACATCCAAATTTTGTAATTTGAACTGTATCTTCAATTCTAACACCAAATTTTCCTGATATATAAATACCTGGTTCATTTGTAACAACCATGTTTTCTCTTAATATATTTTCACCTTTTGAACTGATATATGGTTGTTCATGCACTTCTAAACCAATGCCGTGTCCTAGGCTATGTATAAGGCTATGATTGCCATTTAGCTTAAAATCATTTTCCACCATTTTGGTTATTTGCCTTACTATTGCACCTTCTTTATATTCTTTTAGAACTTGTAGCTGATTTTTTAACACTAAATCATATATTGGTTTTACTTCTTCTGGCACTTTTCCGACAAAAATTGTTCTTGTCATGTCTGAACAGTAACCATTTACTCTGCATCCCATATCAATTGTAATAATATCTTCATCTTGTATTTTTCTTTCTGTTGGAACTGCATGTGGTTTTGATGTATTTTCTCCTGATGCAACAATAGTTTCAAAAGCAATTCCTTCTGTTCTTTCTTTGTAATATTCCTCAATTTCATCAGCTATTTGTTTTTCTGTCATACCTGCTTTTATATATCCTAACAAATATTTAAAACATTCGTCTGTTATAGCACATGCTTTTTTAATGTTTTCTAGTTCTTCTTCATCTTTTATCATACGCTGTTTTTCAATAATATTTTCTGTTTCGACTAAATTATTGATTTTGTATTTTCTAATATATTCTTTATATTTTGCATATGTCACAAAATTTTCTTCAAACCCAACATTTTCGCAAAACATGAAGAAGTTTTCATAATCATCTGATGATACATCTTTTATGTCATACACAATTATTTCATCATATAATGTTAATGTACTGTGTACATGTTCAATATATCTTGCATCTGTAATATAAATGTTTTCTTTTCTTGTTATAAGTAGTGTTCCTTCTGCTTCTATATTAGTTAAATATTTAATATTAATAGGGTTTGATATAATCATTCCTTGTAAATTTAAGCTATTCATTTTATTACGTAGCCACTGTAGCTTTTCGTTCATCTTACTAGTTTTCCTTTCTTACCTATATCCTATATTATTTATACATTCCAAGTGTGAAAATTTGCATCAAAATTGCTTTAATTGTTTCAAATGGAATATACATACTAATAAATGTTCCTATAACTATAAATGGACCAAATGGAATATATTCATTTGATTTTCTTATTTTTGTAACTAATAATAAAATACTTAAAATTGCACCTATTAAAAATGAAAGTAGTGTTATTGTAACAATGTTTGATACTCCAAATAGTAGCCCTAAAGCTCCCATAAGCTTAACATCTCCAAAGCCCATTGCTTCTTTTCCATAAATAATCGCTCCAACTACTGTAATAAGTAGGAAAATTCCACCACCAACTAACATTCCTAATAATAAATTTATTGTAATTGCAATGTCTGACATTCCATACAAAAATGCAAATATAATTCCAATTTCGAATAATGTTAGATTCAATCTGTTTGGAATGATTTGATGTTTGTAGTCTATAACAAAAACTGAAATTAACATTGGTGTAATTATGAGATATTTAATTAAATCCAAATTTGCAATTAATGTTGGTTTAATGCCACATACATAAATTAAAGTGACGTAAATAACTGCATTTACGAATATAATTAAATAGTTTGGTCGAAATTTCATTTTATATTCTGTTATTATATCTTTTGATATTACTTTTTTGTATTCTGGTAATCTCTTGTTTGCCCAATCTACCAATTGTCCTATAAATATTGATGCAATCACCGCTACAACATAATATGCAATGTGAATGTCATTCAAGTACATTTTTTATATCATTCCTTCCATATATTACATTTTCTTTAGTTTATTTTTTATTGCGTTTTCAATTGGTCTTTTCCAAGCTGTATACCAATAATCTTTTGGGTTAATTGGATCTACTAATATTGTAAACATTTTACATCTGTTTCCTCCAAGTATATCTGTAAATAGTTGATCTCCTATAACTGCTATTTTTTCATTTTCTACTTGCAATTCTTTTTGTATTTTTTTAAATCCTCTTTTTAATGGTTTCATTGCAAAATTTTTGTATGGTACATCAAGTTTATTTGCTACATTTTCTACTTTTTCTCTATTGTTTGTGTTTGATAATATATATAATTTCATTCCTTGACCTTTTAAATCTTTTGCCCACTTAATTGTAGTTTCTGAAAGGTTTTTATAATAATCTATTAAAGTATTGTCGACGTCCAATATTAGCACTTTTATTTTGTTTTTTAATAAATATTCAATACTAATATCTTCTACTTTTGTAAAATAACCTTTTGGACATAAATTCATATTTTTTTCATCCTTTCTTTAGGATTTTTAGTGCAGATTTGTAATGATTTTTAACCTCCTTAAGTATTATCTAGTCTTTAATATATTATCAATACTAACTTTTTTTGTCAAGATATTATTTCCTTAATTCTGCTCCTACTTGTGTTGTTAATTCATTAATTATTGAATCCATCATATTGTTTATTTCTTCATCTTGTAAAGTTTTATTTTTATCTCTGAATTTTAAATTATATGCAAGACTTTTTTTGTTTTTACCAATTTTTTCATCACGATAAATATCAAACAATTCTATGTTTTCTAATAGTTTTTTTGCTTTTTTTGTAATTATTTTTTCAATTTGACCAACTTCAATTTCTTCATCAACAATAATTGCAATATCTCTTTCTACTGCTGGGAATTTTGGAACTTCTACATATTTTTTGTTTGACCTTGCATATTTAACAACTTTTGTGATGTTTAACTCTGCTAAGTATACTCTTTCTGTAATTTCATAATTCATCAACACTTCTGGATGTACTTCTCCTAATGTTGCAATAATATCTTTACCAACCATTAAATTTGCACATCTTCCTGGATGATATGAATGATTTTTTGTTTCTTTTTGAATATCATAATGACTTACTGAAATTTGTTCTAAAATATTTTCCATTAAGCCTTTTAGTGTGTAGAAATCTATTTCTCCACCATACATACCAATTGTCAAAATTGTTTCTTGCTCTGGTACTTCACCTTGCTCTACTTTTCCACCTATGTTTTGATATCTTCTTGAAATGTCAAATAAATGAGCATCTTTGTTTTTCTTATTTATGTTTGTTTTAATAGTTGCTAACATACTTGGAATAGTTGATGGTCTCATATATTTGTAGTCATCATTTAATGGGTTTGTTAAGCAAATTGATAATTTTTTAATTTCTGGTGCAATATTTGATTGGTCTAATTCTTTTTCATTTATAAAACCATAAGTATAAATTTCTGATAGTCCATTATTTTGTAATGTTTCTAAAATTTTATCTTGTATTTTTTGTTCTTTTGTTTTGATTCCATCTGTTGTTTCTGCTTTCATTAGAGTTGTTTCTAGTTTGTCATATCCATAAAATCTTGCAATTTCTTCTGCTAAATCTGCTCTTTGTTCAATATCTTGTCTGAAATATGGAGATATTGCAATATCATTTTCTACTTTGATTTCTAATGATTCCAAAATCTTTATCATTTCTTCTTTTGAAATATTAGTACCTAGTAATTGATTTATTTTTTCTGGTTCTAATTTCACTTTATTTATTTTTTGAACAGTTGGGTATTTATCAATTTTACCAGGAATTGCTTCACCTGCTCCTAATAGTTCTACTAATTGAATTGCCCTGTTAACTGCTCTTAGTGCATTTTCTGGTGATAGACCTTTTTCAAATCTTGATGAGCTTTCTGTTCTTAGTCCAACTTTTTTTGATGTTTTTCTAACTGCTCCCTTGTAAAATACTGCTGATTCAAATACAACTGTTTTTGTATCTGCTTCAATTTCTGAATTTAAACCACCCATTACACCTGCAATTGCAACTGCTTTCTTTGTATCTGATATTACCAAGTCATCTGAGTTAAGTTCTCTTTCAACTTCATCCAAAGTTGTGATTTTTTCGCCATCTTTTGCTCTTCTTACTGTTATATGTTTTCCTTCTATTGATTCAATGTCAAAAGCATGCATTGGTTGACCAAGTTCTAACATAACATAGTTTGTTATATCTACTATGTTGTTTATACTCCTCATACCACAAGCTTTTAATCTTCTTACTAGCCATTTTGGTGATGGTCCAATTTTAACGTTTTTTACTAATCTTGCAATATATCTATAGCAAAGGTCTGGTGCTTCAATATCAACTTTTAGCCCTTCAATTTCTTCTTTATCTTGAACATTTTTACCTATTTCATCTAAGTCTTTTCTTGGGTTTTTAAAAGTTTTGTTTAGAGTAACTGCTGTTTCTCTACCTAATCCTTCAATTGATAAACAATCTGGTCTGTTAGGTGTGATTTCAAATTCAATAATATCTTCTTGCAATTCTAGAACTTCGACAATGTCTTTTCCTAGTTTTGTATTAAAGTCAATATCTGATATAGCTTTTATTCCTTCTTTATCTCTTTGTAAAATCATTATTCCATTTTCAATTTGATTAGGATAATCTTGAACTCCTATTCCTAGTTCTCCAACAGAACACATCATACCACATGAAGAAACCCCACGCAATAATCCTGTTTTTATATGTACATCATTTGGTAAATCTGCTCCATCTTTTGCAATAGGTACAATATCTCCTACTTGAATATTAGGTGCTCCTGTGACTATTTGTAAAATTTCGTCACCTACATCTACTTTTGTAACTAATAAATGGTCTGAATCTTGGTGTTTTTCTATTTCTAAAATTTTTCCTACTACAACATTTTTAATATCTTTTCCTGTTTGTTCAATAGTTTCCACTTTTTGTCCAGCCATTGTTAGTTTATCTCCTAGTTCAATTGTATTAACATCAATATCACTATATTCTTCTAACCATTCTCTACTTGCTTTCATTTTTATTCACATTCCCTTCTTATTTATATTTTTACTGAAAAATTCTAGAATTGTTTTAAAAATCTGACATCATTTTCATATAATAATCTCATATCTTCTATTCCAAATTTTGCCATTGCAATTCTTTCTACACCAAAGCCAAATGCAAAACCAGAATATTCTTCTGGGTCTATTCCACAATTTCTTAAAACATTAGGGTGTACCATACCGCAACCTAATAGTTCTATCCAACCTTCGCCTTTGCATACACGGCAACCTTTTCCTCCACATACAAAGCAAGATACATCTGCCTCTGCTGATGGCTCTGTATATGGGAAATGGTGTGGTCTAAATCTAATTTTTGTATTTTCTCCTAGACATTTTTTTGCAAACATTTCTAATGTGCCTTTTAAATCTGTCATTGAAATGTTTTTATCTACAACTAAACCTTCTACTTGATGGAATACTGGTGAATGTGTTGCATCTACTGTGTCTGAACGATACACTGCACCTGGACAAATCATCTTAATTGGTGGTTTGCTGTTTTCCATTTCTCTTATTTGCACAGAAGATGTTTGACTTCTAAGAATTATATTGTCTGTTATATAGAAAGTATCTTGAATATCTCTCGCTGGGTGGTCTAGTGGTGTGTTTAATTGGTCAAATACATAATATGTTTTTTCAACTTCTGGTCCATCTGATATTTTATACCCCATACCTAAAAATATTTCTTCAACTTCTTTTATTATTTGTGTAATTGGATGTATTGAACCTAGTTTTATTTTTTTACTTGGCTCTGTTACATCTATGTTTTCTGTTTGTAGTCTTTGTTCTAAGGCTTTTCTTTCTAGTTCTTTTTCTTTCTCAGCAAATTTTTCTTCTAATAAATCTCTTACTTCATTTACTAGTTTTCCAACAATTGGTCTTTCTTCTGCTGATAGTTTCCCCATTTCTTTTAAAAGAGTTGTTAACTCTCCTTTTTTTCCTAAGTATTTTACTTTGATGTCTTGCAATTCTTTTAAGTTTTTTGCATCAGTAATTTCTTTTATTGATGCATTTTTGATTTGCTCAATTTTTTCTTTCATTTTTTCTAATCTCCTTTCTTTTTGTTGAAAAAAAATCCATTTCGCCTATATTATAGGACGAAATGGATAATTCCGTGGTACCACCTATATTTATTAGTTTTTTAACTAACCTCTTTACAGCTTTAACGGGCTTACACGCTTTTTCCTATTTTCTTGTGATTTCAGAAAAAGACTAAAAAAGTGAAATTTCAATTAATGCTATCTAATGGCTTTCAGCCTATGACCATTTTCTCTATATGATAGTTGCCATTAATCTACTTTGCTTTTTTATAAGTTTGGAAAGATTATATCATACTAAAATAATATTTTCAAGTAGTTTTTAAGAAATTATTTGGAGAATTTGTAAATATCGCTGCCTGTTCTGTCATTCCTGTTCCTCTTAATGCATTTATGTGTGTTATGTAAATCTTCGATACTTATCTTAATATTTATTATTTTATCTAAAAAAGACAATGCTACATTTTTATAATAATAAAAAGAAATGAGATGAAGAAATATCTCCACCTCACCCCCCTGTTAAAATGGTTCGTCTATTATGCCGTTCATTTATCGTTACCCTGCGATGTTCTGATGGTTCTGATAGAAACGAACCTCATAATTTTATGCAGATCATGAACTGTCAAATTAGTTTTTACGGCATTGGTAATACCAAGTTGGTTAGCCAGTTTTTGACACTGGTCGCTACCAAAAGCGATAAAGCATACAGTTACTCCATCTTTCTGCATTCTAGCTACAGCTTCTTTTGCTTCTTCGAATGTTGCGACTGAATCGTTATCGAGCCCGTCAGAAAGAATACACAAGACAGCGTTGACATAAACTCCACTCTCTTTCAAATCTTCTTTGTATTGACTGATTCTTCTTTCGCTGTCGATAATACTGTCATACAGTTTCGTACAACCAGAGCCGGCTGAATAACTCGTGTCAAATTTTTCGGCATGAGTAAATCCTCCAGGTTCTACTGTTTCTGCAAACAGTGTCTTGGAAATCTGAATATTGTTTACTGCTTGAGAAGCAAGAATAGATTCTTTAACAGTCTCTAAAGCCTGTACCATAGCCGTTGTGAATCCTTTCATTGACCCTGATCTGTCAATATTTAACCGAAGAAGTGTCTGTGAAGAACTTCTAAGTTCCTCAACAGGTGTGTTAACAACCTCGACCTTGTCTGACTCAAGTTCAGGTCCAAAATTTTCTTCAATGTCCGAGTTTTCATACTCATCATTGAAAGTGTTCCAAACCTCACTTACGAACATGTCTTTGTCTTGATTACCCATAATAAGTTCCCCTTTCAGAATTTAGATTTTTGATCTTGTACTTACTACTTTGAACCATTTAACAGGATGCCATATGTTTGCTGTGATATATATTATAGCAAGTTTTCCAAGTTTTGTCAACATAATTTGTGTGTGGGCTATGAGTTTTTTATCAAACTGCTATCAATAAGTTTAAAGCAATAATCTTATATTAAAATATGTCCATATGTTTTTTAAGAAATTGTTGATTTTATTTAGTTTTCGTGCTATACTTGTTTAGTAACTACTTTATATGTTGCTTGCAAGGGAGGTTAATATGGGGAAAAGAATTGCTATGCGGAAAGCTATTCGCGTAGGCGAAACACTGGATTCGTTCCTTTGGGAACATCCGGAGATTGTGATTCAACGTAACAAGCAAACTGGATACATTGAGAATATTCATGTTCCAGAAGGTACTATTGGGTTTTCAATTTTCTATAATAGAAACGATATCTTTTGGATAGATTACGTTTCTTCTAGTGGAGAACATTTCTGTTTTCCTTTGTAACTCATAACCATGCAAAATATAAAAAAGAGATGCATTTGTTTTTTTTTGCAAATGTTTCTCTTTTTTTAGAGGCTGTGTAAAAAAGTTTATATTTTTATCCAAATAAACTAATTTGATTGCTTTGGCTCATTCCGTCTAAACAGCCAAATTTCTTTAGCAAGTCTGTTACTGCTACACCGACTTTTGAACGAATTTTCAAGTCATCTATAGACATAAAACTTCCATCTTTTCTTGCTAAGCCAATTCCTTCTGCTGCTACTGTTCCTAAGCCTGGTATACTATTTAATGGTGGACGTATTCCATCTTCTTCAACAATAAACTTAGTTGCATTTGACAAATATAAGTCAACTGGTAAAAATTTGATGCCTCTTTCATACATCTCTAATACTAATTCTAATACTGGATACATAGCCTTATCTTTTTGTGTAGCATTATTACCTAGCAAATCAATTTCTTTCATTTTGTTTTTTACTTTTTCTTTTCCATTACACATTATTTCATAGTCAAAATCTTCTATTGCTCTAATTGAGAAAAATGCTGCATAATATGCTTTTGGTTGATGCACTTTAAACCATGCAATGCGACATGCATTTGTTACATATGCTGCTGCATGTGCTTTTGGAAACATATATTTTATCTTTTCACATGATTTTATATACCAATCTGGTACATTATGTTCTTTCATCAATTCAACATATTCTCCCCATTTTTGTGGGTCTTTTAATGCTTTTCCTTTACGTACTGTTTCCATGATTTTAAAAGCTGAATTTGGTGGTAGCCCTTGTTTTATAAGATATATCATTATATCATCACGGCAACAAATTGCTTCTGTTAAAGTTACTGTTTTATCTTTTATTAAGTCTTGTGTATTTCCAACCCATACGTCTGTACCATGTGATAAACCTGAAATACGAACTAGTTCATCAAATGTTGTTGGTCTTGTTTCTGATAACATTCCTCTAACAAATTTTGTTCCAAATTCCGGTATTCCATAACTGCCAACATCTGTTTTTATTTGCTCTGGCGTAACTCCAAGTGCTTTTGTAGAACTGAAAATTGACATTGTTTCTTTATCATCTAATGGTACTTTTGTTGGATTAATTCCAGTAATGTCTTGAAGCATACGTATTACTGTTGGATCATCATGTCCTAGTATATCAAGTTTTAGTAGGTTGTTATCAATAGAGTGATAATCAAAATGTGTTGTAATAATATCAGAATTAGGGTCATCAGCTGGATGTTGGACAGGGCAAAATTCATAGATTTCTCTTCCTTTTGGTACAACTATAATTCCACCTGGGTGTTGTCCTGTTGTTCTTTTTACACCTGTACATCCTATTGATAATCTTTTAATTTCAGCTTGGTTTACAGGAATATGTCTTTCTTCAAAATAATTTTTTACATAACCATATGCTGTTTTATCTTTTACTGTTCCAATAGTTCCTGCTTTAAATGTAGTACCTTTTCCAAAAATTACTTCTGTATATCTATGTGCTTTTGCCTGATATTCACCAGAAAAGTTTAAATCTATATCTGGCTCTTTGTCACCATTAAAGCCTAAAAATGTTTCAAAAGGTATATCCATACCATCTTTTAAAAGTGGCTTTCCACATTTTGGACATGTTTTATCTGGTAAGTCAAACCCATTTTTATAGCCATAATCTGTAAAATCTGAATATTTGCAATTTGGACATCTATAATGTGGTGGCAAAGAATTTACTTCTGTAATTCCTGTCATGTTTGCTACAAATGATGAACCTACTGAACCTCTTGAGCCTACAATATATCCATCATCATTTGATTTTTTTACTAGTTTTTGTGCAATCATATACATAACAGAGAAACCATTTTTGATAATTGAATCTAGTTCTTTATCTAATCTTGTCTTAACAATTTCAGGTAGTGGATTTCCATATAATTCATATGCTCTTGTATATGCTATGTCTTTAATTGTTTGTTCACATCCTGGAATATGTGGAGGACATTTTTCTGGTGATATTGGACTTATTTGTTCACAAAGGTCTGCTATTTTATTTGTGTTTGTTACAACAACTTCATATGCTTTTTCTTCTCCTAAATATTTGAATTCTTCTAGCATTTCTTCTGTTGTTCTTAAATACAAAGGAGCTTGATTGTCTGCAACTTCAGGCTCATATTTTTGACCTGCTTCTAATATCCTTCTATATATCTCATCTTGTGGATCCATAAAATGGACATCACCTGTTGCAACTACTGGTTTATTTAATTTTTCACCCAATTGAACTATTTTTCTGTTTATGTCCCTTAAAATTTCTTCATTTTGAACTATTCCTTTTCTTATTAAAAATTGATTATTTCCAATTGGCTGAATTTCCAAATAGTCATAGTCTTGTGCAATTTCTTCTATTTCTTCATCTGTTTTTCCTTGTTCTATTGCTTGGTACAATTCACCCGCTTCACAGGCACTTCCTATTATTAGCCCCTCTGAATATTTTTTTAATAGACTTTTTAAAATACGTGGTTTTTTATAATAATAGTCTAAGTGTGATAAAGATACTAGTTTATATAAATTACGCAATCCTACATAGTTTTTAGCCAAAATAATTGCATGATATAAATTCAATTTTTTATATTCTTCTTTTTTAGCTTGTTCATCTGCTGCCACTTTATCAATATCATCTACAGTTTTAGCTCCTCTTTTTTCTAACATGTCTAGCATAACTTTAAATACTTTCACTGTTGTATCTACATCATCTAATGCTCTATGTGCTACTTCTACTGTAATTCCTAGATTTTCTGCAATTTTTCCTAATTTGTATTTCTTATATTCTGGAAATAAATCTTTTGCTAAACTTAAGGTATCTAAGTAAGTATAATTAAATTCATATCCCAAAGCTTTTGCATTTTGTTTTAAAAAGCTTACATCAAAATTTGCATTGTGTGCAACAATTACACTATCACCTAAAAATTCTAGGAGTTTAGGAAATACTTTGTCTATTGTTTCACTATCCATTACCATATCATCTGTAATATGTGTAACTTCTGTTACTCTTTCTGGTATATGCATTTGTGGATTTACAAAACAACTAAATTCATCAATTACTTCTCCTGATTTATATTTCATTACTCCTATTTCTGTAATTTTATCATGTGTTGCTGAAAAGCCAGTTGTTTCTAAGTCTAATACACAATATGTTGTATCCAAACTTTGAGCTTTTCCATTATATACTGACTTTGTATTATCAACTGCTAAATATGCTTCTACTCCATAAATAACTTTCATTTTGGGATTATCTATTCCAAGCATTTTATGTGCTTCTGGAAATGCCTGTACAACACCATGGTCTGTAAGAGCAATTGATTTCATCCCCCAATCCATTGCTCTTTGAATTAAATCTGTAGCTGATGTTATAGCATCCATTTGGCTCATTTGTGTATGCATGTGTAGTTCTACTCTTTTTACCTCACTATTGTCTTGTCTCGTTTCCTTTTTTATTCCTTCTGTTTCTATAATAGTGTTTGCCATAATAGTTAATTCATTAGAAAAAGTGTCCATCTGCGCTAATCCTGCCAATTGTATTCCTTTTGCTTTTTGAAGTTTATTAATTACTTTATCACTTTGCTCTTTTTGTACAAAAGCTTTGCATGTCATTGTACTTGTTCCGTCATATATGTCAATACTTAATAATGCTTTTCCTCCTTTTAAGTCTTTCTTTTCTTCTACATCAATAACTTCACCTTTAATGCTTACTTTTCCTGATTCAACACCTAAGTCAGCTATTTTTATTAATGGTTCATTTATATTTAAAGTATTTCCATATATAAGTGGTGAATCTTCCACTTCTGTTGGAAGTTTAGGTATTTCAGTATCTGTTTCAATAATAGTATTTGCAATGATTGCTACATCACCTATATATGTATCCAAATTAGCTTTACCTATTAATTTGATTGTTTTTGCTTCTTTAATTCTTTTTGCAATTTCGTTTCCTTCTTCTATGTCTTTGGCAAATGATTTACATGAAATTGTTCCTGTTCCATCATACATTTCATAGTTTATCATTCCTTTGCCTGATTTTGTTTCTCTCGCTTCACATGTTAATATTCTGCCTTCTAAAGTTACTCTTCCATCATTTGCTGTTATATCTTTAATTTTAATCTTCTTTTCTCTTGCTTTTGATGGTTTTCCCATAATGTATTCTTGATGTGTTTCTTGAGGTTCTGGTTCCTCTATATCTAGTGATTGATAATCTATATCAACGAATTCAGATTGTTCTTCTACTTGTTGTTCTTCTTCTACATATTGAACAATATTTTTTTGCATTTGCTCTTCTTCTATTTCTTTAATATGTTCTTCATATTTGTGCATGTCATCTAAATTTAATTCTTCTTGTATTTCTATTTTATAATCTTTGCCTAATAAATTTTTTATTATTTTTTGTAGTGTTTTATCTGATTTTTTTAATTTTAAAAATTCTGCTCCTTTTATATGCATTTTTACAGTTATCTGATTATCATTAACTTCTACCTTACTTTTAAGTAATAGCATAGGCTTAGCCAGTGGATATTTGTGTGTCATATAACAAATAATGTTTTCCCATTCTTCTTGAACATTTTTTATATGTACATTTTCTGAATAGGAAATTCCGTATTTCTACATTTTCAAATTGAAAGCGTTCTCGTAAGTATTTTTCAAAATACCACAATTCTTTTATTTCTATATATTCATCTGCATTTAGATATAATTCTAAGACATTGTGTTTTTTTATTAAATTTAATCCTTTAACTTTTGCATCTATTATATTTGCTGTTGATTTATAATCTGGGAATATTTCTTTTATTGCTTTAGTTTGTGGCATTTTTGTTTCACCTTTTTCTTTATAAATTTTTCTTTTTTCCATTTTAGCATATTTTTAAAAAAGAAAAAAGCGAACAAAGTATTTTTTTGTAAAAAAAAGAAAAAGCATGTTACCCTAAGTAAGCGGTAACATGCTAAAACTTATAACTCTTGAAACATTTTTTGGATTCGAGGATCTAAAAATTTTTCTATACCTTCAAGTGGATGTTTCATATGTGGGTTTAACTTATAGC
>CANRBU010000015.1 GCA_947628925.1 uncultured Clostridia bacterium
AAAGGAAAATTAATAACTTTCTATCTTGAAAATCCGGATGAAGCTAAAATAGATGGAAAACTAGTAATCAAAGACTTGGATGGAAAGGTAGTTTATTCACAAGATTTACAAAATAAAGAAAACAAAATTGACTTAAGTCAAGATGTAATAGATGAAACTGCAACTTATCAAGTAGTGTTAGAAGGTACATATGATTTAGATGATGATTTAGAAAATGGAGAAAATCAATCATCTTTAGAAGATTTTCTAAAAGAGGAATTTCAATTAAGAATAAGTACAGAAGTAAATTTTGAAAGTTTCTCAACACGTTATATAGAAAAAGGCAAAGATGTAAATATTGATATTACATTTAAAGTAAAATCAAATACTAGTATTCCTGTTACAGCAATTTACATTAATGGTTCTAGATATGATGCAACAGATGTAACTCCTGAAGGCAGCACTTCAGATGAAAAATTATATAAAATAACATATTCAACAAAAGAAGATAATTCAGGAGTAAAAGAACTTACTGTAGAAAATGTTGAACATGGAATTGAAGATGTAAAAGTTGATGCAAAAACTGACAAAATCGAAGTATTAAAAACAGCACCAAAAGTAAAATTTGATTATGAAATACATGAAAATTATGAAGAAGGTACTATCACATTTACATTTACACTAGAAGATCCAGATGGACTTATAGGTGAAAATGGTGCATATGTAGTATATGCAAATGGAAAATTCCATGATGCAAATGGTCAATCTAAAATATATGTAAAACCAGGTAAACAAACAGTAACTTTTGTTGATGTAGAGAAAGAAAAAGGATATTTATTAGAAGTAAAAGCAAATTATGATTTGGATACAAATGCACTTAATGATATATTAAACCGTGATGATAATAAATATGAAAATGCACGATTATTAGGAGTTATGGCAATCTTATTACCACCAAAAAGACTAGAAATAGGCAGCATAACTGCACAAAATCAACAAACAGGAATGAGTAGTAAATATTTAAATAAAAACGAAGACTTTAAATTAAGCTTTACATCTAAAACTTTTGTTGAAGTAAATGGTACAGAAAAACCTATTGAATATTATCCTATATCAGCCGTTATAAATGGAAAAACTTATAAACTTATAAAAGATGGAGATACATACACAACAGAAGACGTTTTAGCTGGTTATGATGAGGCAGGTAAAAAGTCTATAAAAATTACAAGTGTAACATTAAGCAATAATGAAGTTATAGAAGAAGACACAGAAGGAACTTTAGAAGTACTTAAAGATAAATTAAGTGTAGAAGATTTAGCAGTTGATACACAATCTAAAAAAGCTATATTAAGCTATAATTTAATAGATAAAGATTCTAGTTTTGTTAGTGGATTAATTGTTATGAAAAATACTGAAAACAACGAAGTTAAAACAATAGAAATTTCAAACAATAAAAATTCATATGAACTTCTAATAGAACCTTACAAGAAATATTCTGTAACACTTGAAGTAATATATGATTTAGATTCAGATAAAGAAAACAAGGAAAACCAAGACAAATTAACAACAGAACCTATTGAAGTAGAGCTTATACCAGAATATAACCTAAAAATAACAGATATAGAAATTACAAGTGTAAATAATGCTGAGCATAAAGCAACTATAGAATTCGTATCAACTAATAATTCTCATTATGCAGTAAATTCAGTTAAAATAGGTGGCAATGAATATGTAGTTACACCTTTAGAGCCAGCATCAAGCAACAGATATGCTTTTGAATATCCATATGGAGAAGCATTAGAAGGAAAGAGAACAGAAATAAAAATAGAAGAAGTAACATTAAAAAATGATGTAAAAGTTACTCCTAGTGAAAATGCTACAGCTCTAATATTTAAAGAAGCTCCTAAAGTTACTAAGATAGTTTCAGAAGTTTTACAAATAACTAATATTAAAACAGATTTTGAAATAAGTGATAATGATGGAACATTGACAAAATTATATGCAGTTTTAAAAGATCAAAATGGTAATGAATTGCAACCAAAAGATTTAAGCCTTGATGCAAGAACAGTTACTTTTGATGGCATAAATGCTGGAAAATATACTGTTGAAATATATGCTGATTATTCTTTAGTAGATGGAAAAGAGCATGTAAAAGAAAAATTAAAAGCAAGTGATGAAATAGATGTAAAACCAATAGTAAATGTTAAGGCTAATAAAGAACCTGCAAAATATGCTAACAAAGGTGATACAATAGAATTAGATTATAATATTACATCAAACACTGGCTCACTAATAAAGAGTGTTATGATTAATGGTGTAGAATGTCTAGCAAATAACTATTCTTCAGGAAATTACAGAATATCTTATACAGTTCCAAATAATACTTTTGGACCATATAACATAGATTTAACACTAGTTAATTTTGAAAATGGTCAATCTGCCGAAATTAGTGGTGGATACTCAAAACAAGTAGATATTCTAAAAGAAAAACCATCAATAACAAACTTCTCAACAGTAGATAATATAAACAATCAATCAGTTATGGTTACATTTACAATAAATGACCCTGAAGGAACTTTCGTTTCAGGAAAAGCAAGTTTAGGTGAAGATGTAAAAGAAATTTCAAAAGATACTAAGAGTTTAATGTTTAATGATGTTAAACTAGATGAATTATATACATTTAAAATAGAAATCAACTATGACTTAGACTCTGATCCAAAGGAAATTACTAATTCAGATATCTTAGTTTTTGAACATCCAGTTACACTATTATCTAAGTATGACTTAAGTGTTACAAATGCTCAAACATATAAAACAGGTGAAAATATACCAACAAAATATTTTGCAAAAAATGAACAAGTACAATTACGATTTAATAGTGAAAACAAAAGTGTTTTAAGACCAACTAGAGTTAAAATAAATAGTGATTGGTATGATGTCAATGCAGAAGAAAATGCTGATGGAACTGTAAAATATTATTATACAAACTTAACATCAAAGGAAACACCTGGAACTGAATCACTAGAAATCTTAGAAATTATGCTAAGTACAGGAAAAATAATAACTAAAGATGAATTTATAGAAAAACCTGAACCAGTAACAATAGATATCTTAAAAGCTATACCAGAAATACAAGACGTAAATATTAATAATACAAATTCTGAATGTACAGTAACATTTAATGTTCTAGATCCAGATTCAGCTTTATTAGATAGTTATATAAAAGTTGTTGGTAAAGAAAATGGAAAAACTATATTAAATGAAAAAATTTCTAAAGGTAAAAATGAATTTACTATAGAACTAGAAACAGGAGTTAGTTACACTTTGACAATTGAAAGAAACTATAACTTAGATAGTCAGCCTGATGATGACCAAAATATTAATAGAGAAATATTAATAACAAAAGATTTGGAAATTGCAAGTGCAGACTTCAAACTTAGAAATCTTTCAATTCCAAGGAGAATTCCTAATGGCACTACTGCTACAATGACTTTTGAAAATGAATTAATGTCATCTGTAAGTGTTGATAAAATAGTAATAGATGGAATACCTTATGATGTTGAAAAAGATGCTAATGGTGTATATAGTTTAACACTTACTCCTAGCAAAATTGGTGTAAATACAATACATTTAGACAGTGTACTAATGGGAGGAAAAGAAATTAAACTTAGTCGTTATGTATCATATATCCATGAAGCAGTAGAACCTGAGGCTTATGATGTAAGTGAAATTAGTCAGAACTTAGTAGATAATGTTGCAGAAATAAGTTATAAATTAAAAGACCCTAATAATGCAATCAAAAAATTAACTGCAATAATGAAAAACAGTGCAGGAGCAGTTGCAACTACAAAAGAACTAGAAGACCCAACAGCTACAAGCTTTGATTTACCACTACTAAAAACATTTAGATATACTATAGAATTAAAAGCAGAATATGACATTGGTGATGGAAAAACTTTTGATACAAAAACTTTATTTGAGCAAACACATGAGGCAGAAGGTTATGTATCATTAGTAGAAGAAACAATAAAACAAGAATTTGTTAACAAAGGTGATGAAGTTGTATTACAATACAAAATAAATACTAATGTTGACCAAGAAGTAACAAAAATTGTTATTGATGATATTAGCTATAATGTAGAAAAGGTGAAAGATAAAGATGGCAAAATAGTAGCAGATACATATACAGTAACACTTAAAGCACCTGAAAAAAGCGGAGTTTTCGCACAACATGTTACAGCAATGCAAATAGGTATTAATAAATACAAAGTAGATGACAAAAACCCTGTAGAAATAAAAGTATTAAAAGACAAACCAACACTAACACATTTTGTAATTGATGAAGGCAAAGGCAATTTATCATTTAAAATAAATGACCCAAATGGTTCTTTAGTGCAAAATCCAACGCTTACAATAACAAATGCTTCTGGTAAGAAAACAGTTAAGAATTTAACTAAAAATGCTTCTAACTATACTTTTAAATTAAGTGAATTAGGAATTACTAATATAGGTGAAGCTTACAATCTAATTGCAAATGCAACTTATGATTTAAAACCACAAAAAACACGGAACAATAGCTGCAATCGCAGAAGAAGAGGCTGAAACACCACAAATTGAAACAGAAGGTACAGCAGACATCTTTGAAAAAGATATTAAATTAAGTGGAATAACTGAGTATAACTTTGAATTCAGGAATTTTAAACCATTCGCACTGTTAAGTTTAAGTATTCCTCAAGATGTATCTTTTGAATGTTCAACATCAACAAACTATGCTGTAGCAAAAGTTATAATAGATGGTGAAGAATATCCAGTTCATAAAGAAGAAAGCAAAGAAACAGATGACAGATATGCATTTTTATATAAAGCTAAATCATTTGACCAAGAAACATTGAATTATGACAAGATAATATTAGAAAATGGAGCATGTTTTGATATTCCAAAAGATGACCCTAACCGTACAACAATATGTGGAATAATATTAGAGACTCCATCAATTGAGGTAACTGACTTTGAGGAAAATATAAGTACAAAGAAAATGAGATTTTTCTATAAAGTAAATGACTTAGATCAAGCATTAATAGAAGACCCTATATTTATACTTAAAGATTCTCAAGGAAAAGAATTAATTAGAAAAAATATTAAAGTTGATAACAATTCTGTAGAATTTGACATACCAAACCCACCAAGTTCATCATATAAAGTTGAAATTTGGGCAGATAAAATAAGACGTATGGTAGGCTTAGATGAACATAATGTACAATTGGGAACAGCAGAATTTGCATCTTCTGTAAATACTTCAATTTTAAGTAGTAAATTTGAAACTATTTATCCTAAAAAAGGTGAGACCTTTATAATTGATTATGTAATAAGTAGTTCAAAAGTTATTCTTGTAGACCCTGAAGACCATGCTAACTTGCCAAAAGCTGTAAATATTACTTCACTAGTGATAAATGGGGAAGAATATACAGCAGAATATCAAGGAAATTCAACATATAGAATATATTACACAGCAAAGGCAACATCAGGAGTCGAAGAAATTAAAGTATCACAAATCAATTTCAGTAATAATACAACAGAAATCTTTGATAGAACAGATAAAGTTGAAGTATTAAAAACTTTACCTAAAATAACAAATTATAAAACTGAAAATGATATTAAGAGTGGCAAAGTTAAATTTATATTTGACTTAGAAGACCCTGATTCTGTATTAACTTCAGGTGCTATCAGAGCAGTAGTGGGGGATGACTCTCAAGAAATAAAAGTAGGGCATAATGAAAAAGAATTTTCTGTTGCAACAGATGAGTTATTACAGTTCAATATTAGAGGCACATTTGATTTAGATGATGATAACTTTAATAGTGAAACAAATGTTGATGACAATAGATATGATGATGATATAATATTTACAAAACCATTTATATTAACAGGTTCTTATGATGTTGTATTTGAAAATATAAAAACATACAATTCTAAGTCAGAAGAAACTAAGTACTTTGAAAAAAATGAAGATATAAAAGTAACCTTTAACTTTAGTGCTAAAGCAAATCTTGATTTATTACAAATTAAGGTAAATGGAGAAGTTTATACACCTCAAGCAGATGCTGAAAATGAAAAACTTTATTCTATAACTATTAAAGGTTCTGACACAGCTGGTCCAGTATCTGCAACAATCAATTCTGTTACATTAAACAGTGGTAATGAAGTCAGCTTAGCAGATAAAAATATTTCTTATGAAGTATTAAAAGATATTGTAAAAGTTGAAAGCTTTGATTATGCAATAACAGAAGAGGATGCAGATGATATTAAATTAAATATTAATATCACAGACCACGATAACTCTAGTAAAGCATTAAGAATTTCTATAAAAGATGAATATGGAAGAACAATGACTCCAGATAAATCTATTTTGAATCTTAATGATAATACAGTTATGTTTGAAAAAACAGATGCAGCAAAATATTTTGTTTCAATCTATTCTGATTATGATAGAGATGAAAATGAAAACGATGGAAATAATAACTTTAAAGATGTTAGAGTATATTACGAAGTTGTAACAATTGATACAAGATATATAGAGATGAAAGATATTGTAGATATACAATTATACAGATTTAATGATTTAGGAAATGTTGAAAGAGTATATTCTTTAACTGAGCAAAATCTTGAAGTTTTAGATAACTGCATTGTTAAAGTTACTATGAGAGATGTGTCACCATTCTTTACTGAAATAAAGAGTTATGATATAAAAAACGGTAAACTAAGATTAACTTTAGATTATGCTGATGCTATGATTTATACAGGAAATGAACTTAAAACTTTGGAAGTAACACTAGATATTTTAGAGGATAATAGTTATGAATATAAAGGTTCATTCAAAGCATTAGCAGAGCAAATGAAGTCAAATCCACAAGCAAACATCACATTAGATAAGGATTATGATCTATCAGATTATCCAGCAAATATTGATGATAGTTTTGCAATAATAGAAAACTTTGAAGGAACATTAAATGGAAATGGCCATGTAATCAGCAATTTACACAAACCTTTATTTAGGAATTTAGTAAATGCTAAGATAGAAAACATTTCATTCAAAGGAGTTCTATTTAACACATCAGAAAATAGAGCTGTTGTTGCTCATACTGTAAAGAAAACGGAAATAAACAATATTCATATTGACGGTGTTGGCTTTACAAGTGGAAGTTGCACAAACCACAACTCAGCATTTGTACACAGTTTATTAGATAATTCAACTATAGAAAATAGTAGTGCTATAAACATCATATTTAATCCTAATTATCTAGGTCAAGCAAACGCTGGTGCGGTTTCAGAAATGAAGAGTTCAACTATCAAGAATTGCTATGTAAAAGGAAGCATTACTTCAGGATGGCATTTCAACGGTGGATTAGTTGCAATGGCAGATGCTAATTCTCAAATTTTAAATAATATTGTAGATATGTATGTAACACCATATTATAGCTTAACAAGTACAGAAAGCAGTGGAAATGGTGGTATAGTATCACAACATAATGGTGCAACATTAAAGAACAACTTAAGCTTGATGGATTCAACTGCAAATATTAGTACAATTTATAACCCTAAAAATGGAGATAACCTTTCTAAGAATTCTTCAAACAATTATCAACTTGAAGATACAGCTTCAACAAAACAAACACATACAGCAATAAAATCTGTTTTAAAAGCAAACATAAATGATCAATTGTTTGAATCAATGCAATTTGATAAAAATATTTGGAACATAGATGGTACTTCATTTGAGAATTTACCAACATTAAAAGGTAATACAGTTGCATTCTTAGATGGTGGTGTAAAACCTGAAAATTCATCAACATATATTCCAGACTATAACAGAATTTCACACTTACCTGAATATGATAAGCAAAAAGAAATTATTTACCACAACATGTATAAATTAATGCCTTTCTATGATGCAAAAGAAATACTAACAGATGGTAATAAAATTGCAACAACTCATAAATTAAATCAAAAATACATTAAATATGTATTGGCATATAATGAAAAAGGCAAACTAGTTTCATCACTTAATACTAAAAACTATAATACTCTAAAGAAAATAAGTATTGTGTTTGAAGATGGGGAAGAGCTAGAATATGCAATAGACTTTGATGATTATTATGGAAATGTTGTTTCATACATTGTTTCTGATTTAAATATCGGTTACAACTATAACAAGCTTGTATTGCATGAAGATTTAGATATTGTACAAAGATTAATTGCAGAAGCTTCTAAATATGATTTTACAAGAGATTTAGATCCTTTAACTAAGGATGAGGACAGCAGATTGTATAAAGAGTACTTTGATAAAGTTACAAAAAATAATATACCTGAATTTATCGAAAATGTATTAACAAATTCTGCATATGTTCCAACATTTGAAAATGAAGTATTAGATAATTTAATAGTTCAAGATTTGTTAGATACAGGTAAATTAAAAGAAATGTTATTTGCATATAACTATTTCAAATACTGGTACAGCCTAGACATGGATGGCATTGATGTTGCAGATTCAATAATGTTCCAAGGTAATGATATGTTTGATGACAGAATGACATTAGAAAATCTTTCATCAGAACTAGTAAAAGGCACAAATTCAGCAACAAATGTAACTGGTAATTTCTATAGAAATAACATGTCAAAATATACAAAATTATCTAACTTAGGAGAATTTTTAGATTATTATGTAGCGAAACTAACGAATTATAAATCAGGCAATGATTGGTTTAAGGCAAATTGGCATGGTGGTATATACATTGATATTGATATAAATAGACCTAATGTTTACTATACTATTTGGGATCATCTAAGACGTAGTTCTAATATTCAAAATAGTTTCTTACCACTATTTACAGTGCCAGAAAATTCAATGTATGTAATTACAAGTCCAACTCAAACATTCTATGGTTCACTTCGTATTTACTTACAAAATCCTGATAATGCAGAACAACTAGAGAAATTCAAGACAACTCAATTAGCACAATTTACAAGACAAGTTAAGAACTTCTATACTTTCGCATATGATTTTGTAGGACCTGATTACTTAAATCCATTTGTAGATGTACAATATGATATGAGAACAACTTTAACTGAAAAAGGTACTAAATATAATAATCCAAAGACAACTACTGAAAATTACCATAAATATTTTGCTGAAGCAATCAATAAATGGCCAGCTTCAAATGGTTCAGGAGCATATGCAAATGGCTTTGAAGTTTACTGGAATGTTATAAAATTAATAGCTGGATTTAATGTATCAACACACGAAACTTTGCATAATCAAGATAGTAAAGTATTCTTACAAGGCAATGGTAGACGTGGAAAAGATGGAAATTCTGAAGATTACACAGCAGGTAATTTACAACAATATTATAAAGATGGTTGGGTAAGTCCTAACATAATGGAAGAAGAAATAACAGAAAAGAGTGTAGGAAATCCTATAACTCAAAACTACAAGTTAGAACGTGTAAATACTGATAAAGAATTGACAGATTTCTATAATAAATACTTTAAAGTAAATGATATGTTAGATTATATTGAGGCACAAGCATTCTTATCTTTGGATAATCAAACAAAAGCAGGTGTTGCATCACAAGTATCTTATCCAAGGTTAGCAAACAAGAGCCAAGCAGAACAAGACAAAGGAGATAGTCATGTACAATATGATCCTCTAACAGTTGAAAAAGTTAGCAAGATGAAATTGGAAGATGTAGAAGATTTATGGGATAATAAAATAATGTTAAGACCAGGAGTTAAAGATACTCAAATTTTCTCACCAGGTGCTGCAACAGATAGTTTATATAACATTCGTTGGTATCAACCACATGCAGATGATGATAGACCTGACGGTGCGAACTTTAAATGGTTAGCTTGGGAAATGGCAGGTTATAAAGGATATTTCGATGGTTATATGGCTTACTATAGTCAATCATATATTGATAAAAAGACAACAAAGAACGGCACAAAAACAACAGATTTAATTGCATTAAAATATATTACTGGAAAAACATCATTTAAACAATATAAATTAGATAGATATAAAGAAGCTGAAAGCCATTGGAAAGATACAGACACATATATTAATGTACAAGAAATTTTAAATGCATATATTGAAGCTTTGAAGAAGGATGCTAATGATCCAAAGAGACAATTAAGCAATAGTACTGCAGTTAAGAGAAAATATTTTGTACAAATCAAACAAGAAACAAATGACTTTATAATAGATCCATTTACGAAAAAACCAAATGCACAAAAAACTTCAGTTGAAACTAAAAATCTAGTAGAAGTTGACACTAAAACAAAACAAACTTTAAAAGATAAAAAAGATGTTGTAAAAAATAAAAATAATGATACATTAGCTGAAAATACAGTTAAAAATGAAGTTACAAATACTACTGCGAACTCAACTACAAATTCAACTTCAACTACAAATACTACAAGTAATAATACTGCAAACAACACAACAGTTTCAAATACAGTAACAGAAAATACTACAACAAATGAACTACCAACTGGAAATGTTACTGAAAATGCAATAGCAAAACCATTAGAATCAAAAAAAGAAAATACTGTAACAACCAATACTACATCAACTGAGTAACTAAAACTGCCCTTAGACAGGGCAGTTTTTTTATGCCATATTGTAATTATTGTTTTTTTATGTTACTATATATAAAGAAGAAGTAAAAAAAGGAGAATATGGTTTATAATGAAGAAAAGTAATAAAATAATAAAAATTATATTAGCTATATTTATAATTATTTTAATTTCTGTTTTAGCTGGCTTTTTTGTTTTATATACATATGTAAACAATAAGATTAGTAAAATGCAAAAAGTAGACATAAAAGAAGAAGAGTTAAATATTGATTCAAAAGTAGAAGAAAATTTAACAGATTATACTAATATTGCTATTTTTGGGCTAGATAGCAGAAATTTAAATTTGGGCGAAGGAAACCGTAGTGATAGTATTATTATTGCAAGTATTAATAATAATACAAAAGAGATAAAATTAGTTTCTGTTTATCGTGATACTTATGTAGATATAGAAGGTCATGGCTTAGATAAAATAACACATGCGTATTCTTATGGAGAAGCACCTTTGGCTATTAATACTTTAAATAAGAATTTTGATTTGAATATTAAAAAATTTATTACTGTTAATTTTGATTCTGTTGTAGAAATGGTCGATTTAGTAGGTCGGAATTGAGATGGAAATAACTACAGAAGAGGTAAAATATATAAATAGTTATATAAAAGAAACAGCTTCTGTAACAGGAAAACCTGAAAATCTTATTAATGCTGAAGGTACATATACATTAGATGGTGTTCAGGCAGTAGCTTATGGTAGAATAAGATATACTGCTGGAGGAGATTATAAGAGAACTGAACGCATGAGAGATGTTGTTATTGCTATTCTAAAGAAATTAAAGACAAAAAGTTTTAGAGAAATAAATGATATTTTAGATACAATATTACAAAAAATTTATACTAACCTTACTATTAGTGACATTATATTAGAAATACCTTCTATTCCAAAATATAAAATTGTAGAAAGCTTAGGTTGGCCTTATGAAGTAAAGGCATATACTACACCTACTTGGTATGGGGTACCAGTAACTTTGGAAAGCAATGTAACAAAAATGCATAAAGAAATATTTAATGAAAATAATTATATTGCATCTGATATGGTAAAAAACATAAGCAATTCAATAATTAAGAAAACAGGGTATGATAATTAAAAATGAAAAAAATGTAGATTTTTAAAATTTGAAATGCTATAATAATGTTGTAAAATAAAAAAGAAAAAGGGGGAATTTAATATGCCAAATGTATCAACAGGAATAAATCTAGATTCAAATTTTTTAAATCTTAAAGAAATGGATATCAAAGAAGTACGACTGGAAGTAGGAAAGTTATTAGTAGAAGATGAAAAAATAATGTGTGCATTTAAAACTATTAGAGATCAAGTAATTTTTACTAATAATAGAATTTTTGTAGTAAATGTAAAAGGAGTTACAGGTAAAAAAATAGCATACTTTTCATATCCATATTCTAAGATTCAATATTATGGAATAGAAACAGCAGGAGTTTTGGATATAGACAGTGAATTACTGATAACTTTCAGTAATGGACATATATTACAATTTGATTTTAAGTCAAACGTTGATATTAGAATGCTTAATTCATTAATATCAAAATATGTTTTATAATTGCAACATTTAAAATAAAATTAGTATACTGGAGTGATTAAATGAAAAACTTATTAATGGCAATTAGTGTAATTGCAATAATAGTTATAGGATTACTAATAGTAAATGAGAAAGTAAAAAATGATAATTTGCAAAATAGTCAAAATACTTTTTATGCTGGCAATGAAATAAGTTCCAAAATTGAAACAATCGAAAATGAAATAGGGAATATAGAAGAGCAAAAAGAAAGTGAAGAAAGTAATCCAGTAAAAGAACATGGAAAATTAAATGTTAATGGTACAAATATTATTGATAAGAATGGAAACAAATTTCAATTAAAAGGTATAAGTACACATGGATTACAATGGTTTCCACAATATATAAATCAAGAAGCATTTAATTATATGAAGGAAGAATGGGGAATAAATGCTATACGACTTGCAATGTATTCAGATAAAAATGATGGATATACAACTCAATTGCATCAAGTTGTAAGTAATGGCGTAGAATATGCAAAAAATGCAGGCTTATATGTTATAATAGATTGGCATATTTTAAATGATGGTAATCCAAATACTAATAAAACATCAGCAATAGCTTTCTTTAAAGAAATGTCAAATAAATATAAAGATTATGACAATGTAATATATGAAATTTGTAATGAACCAAATGGTGATGTACAATGGCAAAGAGATATTAAGCCATATGCACAAGAAGTGATTACAGAGATTAGAAAAATAGATGATGATGCTATTATTATAGTAGGAACTCCTACATGGTCTCAGGATGTAGATGTAGTTGCTCAAGATCCAATAACAGGATATAAAAATATAATGTATTCATTGCATTTTTATGCAGCAACACATAAAGATTATTTAAGACAAAAAGCAAAAACAGCTATAGATTCAGGTTTACCAATATTTGTATCAGAATTTGGAATTTGTGATGCATCTGGTAATGGTAATATAGATATAAATGAAGCAAATCAATGGATAGATTTTTTAAATAATAATAATATAAGTTGGATATGTTGGAATTTATCTAATAAAGAAGAAAGTTCAGCACTTTTAAAAAATACTGATAAAGTAACAAATTGGACAGATGATGAATTATCAGAAGAGGGGAAATGGTTGCTACAGTCTTTGAAAAAGTAAAATATGAAATAAAAGTTAATACAAGAGAATTATAATTTCTCTTGTATTTGTTTTTCTAATTCATCTAAATTATAGAAGTTTTGTACAGGTATCCTTAATAATTTTATATCTAAGTTACTAAAGATAGTATTTATAAAATTATCTCTTTCAATTCTCTTTTTATAATTATGTGTATTGTCGTCTAATTCTATGCATAATCTAATTTTACAGTTTTTTTCTGTTATAACGAAATCGATACTTTTGCTTTTAATTCTATTAAAATCCTTATAATCTTTACAATTTATAATCTCATATAAAGCTACTTGAGTAAATATGGATAGGTCTAATTTATCAGTTATTCTTTTTAAGAGCTTATAAAATTTTAATTCGTTTGGTGTTAATAGATAATCTTTTTTAGTGAATGACTTTAGATATGAGGTTTTATCTGCATTTTCTGAGTTTTGAGAAATTGGATTTTTATCACTACTTACAATTTTTTCAATTACTAATAAAATTATAACTATAATTAATATTGCATATAACATAAAAATCACCTCTATTAATTATATCATATTTTACATAATTTGACAAATTTTACACAATATACTAAAATATAAAAAGGAGGATATAAGCAAATGGTAGGAATATTCTTTGTGGTAGATAATATGATTTTAATCCATAAATGTAGTTTGGATGAAGCAGAAAAATACGGAGATTTTCTAAACTATCCTAAAAGTCATATGGAGATATGGAATGAACATTATTATTCAAAATATAAAGTTGATTTTGATTATTATCCACGAGGTAGGGTAATATATAATGTAGTTGAGAAAACATATTATATATATTATGATAAGTGTTTAGAAAAAATCATAAAAAATCTTAATATTATTCCTGAAAATGAAAACAAAAAATATTTGCATGACTTTCACTACAAATGCAGTAAATGTAACAAAAATTATGTAGGTTAGCTAGTTTTGCCTTCAAGCGATAATCAATTAACGATATTGCACAAAATCAAAGTGTCCGCACATTTCTATTTTGGAATTTTTATAAAATATAGTGGAGACTAACTATATGAATGTCAATAGTTTTTCTCAAAAAATTTAAAAAAATTAGTACATTGAAAAAGTGCATG
>CANRBU010000016.1 GCA_947628925.1 uncultured Clostridia bacterium
ATTATTGGTGTTTGCCATAAGAAATATCTTTTTATTGTTTCAAAAAAACCTGCATTTAAAGATTCTGAATAATTTTTGAGTGATTCAGACATTCCTGCTGGAAATATTGTTCTTCTTAAAATATCTTTTTTATAAATCTCTTGTACCCCTACAAAAATATTTCCGATTTCCTTTTAAAACTGCATGTGTTATAATTGCAGTAATTACAGCTAATATGCATAATGTCGCTGCTTTTATTGTTGTTTTTAATAATTGTTTCTTTTTTTGTGAATCTTTTTCTAAAATAAAATCTATAAAAATAAAAGATATTGCAGCTATAATAATTGTTGTTACATATTCATACCCACATAGGCATTTTATATAAACAGCAGCAAACATGCTTGGGAATAAAATATCTTTTTTGTCTTGCTTGATAGATAAAATCAGCCCTAGCAATATTGGTAAAAACCACAAAAATTCTAGCCAGTATAAATTTCTAGCAAAAGCTACCACCCAAGGTGATAGCAAAAATGTAAAATAAAATACTGCCCCTAATGTTTTATTATATTTTTTAGCTAATAAGCAACATATTATTACAAGAATAATAGCAAGTATTGTAGTACACAAAATTCGTAAAGCCCAAAGTGGTATATGTATTATATTAAACAAAATAGAAAATATATGACCTTGCAATCCAACTTGAGAAGTGTATTCTATTATCCCTAATTCTTTATTAGATTTTTCACTTTTTAGTTGTTCTTCTAAATTATCTATTCTTTTTATAATTGACATCAAACCATATTTGGTTTTCTTTATTTGATTTTTATCATTATATATTTTTGATAATACTAAATATTCGGAGTCTAGTTGGAAATTTTCAAAAGTCTTATCCCCTATTCCCACTACATCTTTAAATACTGTATTCTTGTTTCCTAATATATTTGTATTAAAATTTATAATTAATAATATTACTAGTGTTAACATGAAAATGTATTTTAATATTTTATTTTTCATGCTTGTATCCTTTCAATTTTCTATACTTTTTGCTTTTGTTTTTCTTTTATTGCTTTAAATGCTACTATTAAGAGGATTATCATTAATATTCCTAGCAAAACTCCTGATGTATCTATCATTACATCTCTTATTTCTGCACTTCTTCCTGGTATAAAACTTTGATGAAATTCGTCTGATATAGCATATGTGAGTCCCACTCCTATGCTGATTAAGAATTTCTTCCATAGCAATATATTGTATGTACTTGTAAATGACATTATTAATATACCTACAAGTGTGTATATAGAAAAATGTGCTAGCTTTCGTACAATTGGTTGAGCTCTTTCAACCAATTTTTGTTTTGTTTCTTCACTTAGATTTTTTGTATAAGGTGCTATGTCTATAATGTACCTTATGATAGCTCCGCTTCTTCTACCTGATGTATCAGCATTTTCACTTGAAAATTGAAAAATTGTGTTAAATGTCATTCCCAATAAAACTATTAGTACAAATCTTAAAATATTTATCTTCATCTTGTTTTCCTCTTCCTGTTTTATTTTTCCGTATAATTCCTATTTTTATATATTTGTGGTTTTACATATTTATTAAATATTTTTATAATAAAGCTTATATCTACATATAATGCCATTTGCACAAATCCGAAATACCATAATACATAATTTATGTGTGTATGTATATATGAGTGTGCTTTTGCAAGAACAATCCATGAAAATGTTGTTAGCAAGTACACAACAAGCATTGTAAGGTTTCTTGGGCCTTCTTTATCTTTTCGTATTAACTCATATATTAATATAAGAACTGGCATTATCATTATAATTATATTAAAACATCCACCAGGTATTCCTGTTACTACTGGAGTTTTCCATGCAAAATATCTAGAAAGTGTTTCTAGTGGGCTTGATTCTAATGATAATTTATATACACCTTCAAAATCATGTGCATTTCCAGTAATGCCTGTTCTGCGCAACACATCTGATTCATATATTATTTTCATGCCTTCAATGATATTGCCTCCGCCTCTTATGCTAGCATGTATACACATTGCACAAGCAAATGCCACTAAGCACACAATTCCTACTATAAATATAGTTTTTAAAATTTCAATTTTTTCACTTTTACCTTTTGTTGTAATGAAATCAACAATAAAAAATGAAATTGTCATTAGCATAATTGCTGAAATATATTCATAACCACATAAGCACTTTAAAAATATGGCTAAACCTATACAAGGTATCCAAATTTTCTTTTTCTTGTAGTTTGTTGATAATATTAGTCCAAACAATACTGGTAAAAACCATGTGAATTCAACCCAATATAGATTTTTAGCAAATGCTACTACCCATGGTGATAATAAAAATGTCAAATAAAATACTGCTCCTAGTATTTTATTATATTTTTTGGCTAAGAAATAGCACATTGCTGTTAATATAATTCCTAAAAATATGCAACAAAGTAATCTTAGCCCAAAAAATGGTATATGTAACTTATTATACAAAAATGTAAAGATGTGACCTTGCAAACCAAATGAAGATGCGTAATTTACAACTTCAACATTTTTGTTTGCTTCATCATATTGTTTTATTTTTTCAGCCACACCTTCAATTCTTACTAAATTTCCTTCACTATCTTTTGTGGTTATACTCACAAGTCCATATGGACTTTTCCCTATTTCGTAGCGATTTTCATATATCTTTGATAATACTAAAAATTCTGAATCATATTGAAAGTTATTAAACTTGATTTCTGGCAAGTTCCCAAAAAAATCTGTATATGATAGATTGTTATCACCGAAAAAATTAAAATTAAAATTTAATGCTAAAATGATAGTTAATATTGTTAATATAATTGTTTTCTTTTTATTTTTTGGCATCTTCATTTTCCTTTCGCTCTATCTTTTTAGTAATTATTTTCAAAGCTTTTGGTCTTTCTAACATAATTACATGACCACATCCTTGACATTTTAGTTTGAAATCTACTCCTGTTTGCACAATCTCCCACTCTTTGCTTCCACAAGGATGTTGCTTTTTTGTTCTTACAATATCTCCTGTTTGATATTCCATAATATTCATTTCCTTCATCTTAGTATTACTATTTTATAGATTTTCTACTGCTTTTTGAAAACGCTTTTCAATTACATCTTTTCCCAATACTTTCATAATTTCATACATATCTGGTGTGTTTGTTCTTTTAGTAAGTGCAACTCTTAAAACTGTACTAACATCTCCAACATGTGCTGAATATTTACCCGGATTTTCTTTATATTCTTTTACTTCTTTTGCATAGCCCATTTCTCCGGCTAATTCTTTTATTTTGTCAAACCATGTTTGTTTATCATCTTCTTCATTATAATATTTTGCAATATATGTATTCAAAATTTTAGATATGTTATCTTTGTTAGTTATCACTTGATATGGATATTCATTTTTATCTTTTTCAAAAAGTTCTTCATACATATAAGAAACATTTTCCTTGACATCTGACCATTTTGCAATATCTTTTCTTGGTTTTTTATTACCTCTTTCAATACCAAAAACTTTTAAACAATATTCTTTTTTAGTTTTCAACAAGCAAGCTAATTCTTCATCATATTTTTCTGCCCATTCAAGAGTATTTTCATAAACTTCTTCTGCTGTCATTTTAGATATTACAATTTTAGATACATCTAATAATTTTACCATATCAAATAAAGCACCACTAACACTCATTTTGTTAAGTTGCAAGTCAAATTCTTTAATTGATTTATCTGGATTTGCTCTTCTCCAGTTTTCAAATGTAGAGTTTGCAATATTTAATAAATATTCTGTTACTGCTTGTTTTGGTATTCCTTCTTCTGCATAATAACTAACTGCAGCTTCTGGGTCTTTTCTTTTACTTAGTTTACGTTTATTTCCGTCTTCATTTTTCATGATTGGTGCTATATGTGCATATCTAGGTGTTTTAAAGCCTAGGCCTTGGAATAATTGCAAATGCAAAGGTACAGAAGATAGCCACTCATCACCTCTAATTACATGTGTTGTTCTCATCAAGTGATCATCAACTGCATGTGCAAAATGGTATGTTGGCAATCCGTCTGCTTTAATAATTACTATGTCTTGGTCATTTTCTGGGAATTCTACATTTCCTTTTATAATATCTTTATGTTTTATTTTTCTATCTTCTCTTCCCATTGATTTAAATCTAACAATCCATTTTTCGCCTGCTTTGATTTTTTCTATCATTTCTTCTACTGTTAAATTTCTGCATTTTGCCCATACTCCATAGTACCCTGGTCTTATTTTTGCAGCTTCTTGTTTTGCTCTGATTTCTTCTATTTCTTCTGATGAGCAAAAACAAGGATATGCTTTTCCCTGTTCAATTAAGTATTTGGCATAACTTTGGTAAATATCTTTTCTAACTGATTGTTTATATGGTCCATATTTTCCCTTTTCATCAGTTTCTGAAATCATACCTTCATCTGGTTCAAATCCAAAATCTATTAGTGAATTTACAATTTCACTTATTGCATTTTTTACTTCTCTTTTTTGGTCAGTGTCTTCTATTCTAACAAAAAACACACCTTCTGTTTGTTCAGCTAATTTTTTTGCAATTAGACCTTGGTATAACCCACCTATATGTGTAAAACCTGTTGGGCTAGGAGCAATTCTTGTAACAATCGCTCCTTCTTTTAAATTTCTTTCAGGATATTTTTCTTCATAATAACTAATTTCTTTTGCATCTGGAAACATTAAATCTGCCAAGTCTTTGTAATTCATATTTTTCACATTCCTTGCATAATATATTTAGGTTTTTAAAAGGTTACCCATAAACCTTTTACACTTCCATTATAATTGGTATAATCATTGGGTTTCTCTTTGTTTTCATGAAAATATAATCTCTTAAATTTTCTCTTACAGTTGATTTTATTGTTGCCCAGTCACGAATTCCTCGTTGCTCACATTTGCTAATTTCATGCCTTACAACAGATTTCACATCATCCATCAAGTTTTCTGATTCTCTTACATATACAAAACCTCTAGAAATTACATCTGGTCCTGCTATAACTTCTCCTGTTCCGAGAATTCATTGTTAAAACAATAACAATTAATCCATCTTGTGATAGGTGTTGTCTATCACGTAGGACTATGTTTCCTACATCACCTACGCCTAGACCATCAACTAGTACTCTACCACTTGGAACTGTTCCATTGAATTTGGCTTCTTCTTCATCAATTTCTAATACTCTACCATTTGACATATATATAATATTTTTTGGTTCAATTCCCATACTTTCTGCAGTTTCACCATGTGAAATTAATTGTCTATATTCACCATGTACAGGAATAAAGTATTTTGGTTTTGCTAAAGCAATAATTAGTTTTTGCTCTTCTTGGCAAGCATGTCCTGATACATGCACATCTGCTAATGCACTATAAACTACTTCTGCACCTATTTGCATCAAGTCATCTATAACTTTTGATACAAATTTTTCATTTCCTGGAATTGGGTTTGCAGATATTATAACTAAATCATTTTGTGTTATTTTAACTTTTCGATGATCACCTGCTGCCATTCTTGTTAATGCTGACATTGGTTCACCTTGACTTCCTGTTGTAATAATAACTAATTGTTCATCATTATATACATCAATTTGATCAATATCAATAAAAGCATCTTCTGGGCAAGCAATATATCCTAGTTGTCTTGCTGTTTCTATCATATTTATCATACTTCTACCACAAACAGCAATTTTTCTTCCATATTTTACTGCTGCATTTACAATTTGTTGTACACGGTGTACATTTGATGCAAATGTTGCAACTACTATTCTTTTTTCACAGTGTATAAATAGTTTGTCAAGTACCTCTCCTACTGAGCTTTCAGACATTGTAAATCCTTTTCTTTCAGCATTTGTACTATCTGACATTAATGCGATAATCCCTTTGTTACCTAGTTCTGCAATCCTTCCAAAGTCCATAATTTTACCATCAATTGGTGTATAGTCAACTTTAAAGTCTCCTGTGTGTAGCACTGTTCCGATTGGTGTTGTAATTGCAAGCATTACAGAATCTGGAATACTGTGTGTGCTTCTTATAAATTCTACTTTAAAATTGTTACCTAAAATGATAGTTTGTCCTGCTGAAACTTCTACCATTTTTGTACTACGCAATAATTTATGTTCTTCTAGTTTGTTTTGAATCAAGCCTACTGCTAGTTTTGGTGCATATATTGGTACATTAATTTGTTTTAACAAATATGGTATGCCACCAATGTGGTCTTCATGGCCGTGTGTTACTACAAGCCCTTTAATTTTTTCTTTATTCTTCTCTAAATATGTGATATCAGGGATAACTAGGTCAACGCCTAACATGTCATCTTCTGGAAAAGATAAACCGCAATCAACTATAATAATTTCATCTTCATATTCGAATACGGTTATATTTTTACCAATTTCATGTAAACCTCCTAGTGGTATTATTTTTAGTTTTGATTTTTTGAAAATGTCTTGTTTTGGTTTTATAACTTCTGTCATCCTTTGTTCTTCTTTTTTAGTTGGTATTTCTAATATTGCTGTATTGAAGTTTGCTTTTTGCAAGCTGTTTGTTTGTTGTGGTTTTTTGTGTCTAGCTCTTGTTGGTTTTTCTGCTATTACTTTATTTTCGTTTTTTGGCTTAGCCGTATTTTTTGCTTGGGTTTTTCTACCTTCTCTTTTTACTCCTCTCTTTTCTTGAAAATTCTCTTGTTTGTTTAAGTTTTCTCTTGTCATTTTTTCTCTCATTCCTTTCTAAAGTACCTTTTTCTCTCTTAAAATTTACTTCCTTTTTTATTTGATTCTTGTTAAAAGAATACAACAAAAAATTGATATGTATGGTTTTCCTACATATTTTGTTTATAATATTTTTTATTATCTCTCTTTATTTTTCCCTTTTTTAGGAAGTTATAAACCTTTGATTACCGCACTTTTACTTTTGCCATCAATATTGGCAGACATTGGTAATATTATACACTAATTTTATCAGTTTGTCAAACTGAAAATTCCGCTACTTTTACTCTTTCCTCTCCTACAATACTCCTAAACAAATCCATTATTTCATCATTTACATATATTGCCCCACATGGCTTTTGCTCATCATTTACTTTTACAAAAACAGGCATGTTATTTTTATCACCTGCAAAATATTTTATTCCTCCCCTTAGTTTTACTTTTGTTTCTTCATCTAAATCAGTAATATCAAAAATTAAAGCTTTTTGCTTTTTTTCGCCAAATTGTTGAATAGTAGATGCTATAATTGTTGTATCATCTTCCCTTATGCTTAACCTGCCTTCTACTAGAACTATATTTTCTTCGATTAATGCTTCTTTTGAATTAAAATATGTGTTTTCAAAAACTAATATTTCGGCACTTCCATATAAATCTTCTATTGTAACAAATGCCATTATTTTATTATTTTTTGTGTATTTTCTTTTAATTGAAGTGATAATTCCTGCATAGTAGATTTTTTGTCCATCAATAAATTTAGGTTTTTCTACTGAATTGTTTTCTAACTGTGAATTCATTTCAGTTATTTCTCTTAAATCTATTGTATTTATTGTTGTTTGTTTTTGAATTTGCTCTCTATATTTTTCTAAAGGATGTCCTGATATATATATTCCTAGCATTTCTTTTTCCATTGATAAAAGTTCTTTGTCTGATACTTCTTCATGGTATTCAAATTCATATTTTTTTACTTGTTCTTGCAAATCTGGTGTTCCAATATCAAACATAGAAACTTGTCCATCCAAGCCTTTCTTTTTGCTGTTTTGTATATTTTCTGTAATTTGCTCAAAAGAAGCAAGTAATGTTGCTCTTGTTTGTTCAAACTCCTGAAAAACTCCTGCTTTTATCAAGCTTTCAATACATTTTTTATTAACACCTTTTTCAATTATTCTTTCACAAAAATCAATGAAGTCTTTAAAATTGCCATTTGTATTTCTTTCTTCTACAATAGCTTCTACTGGTGCTATTCCTACATTTTTTATACTTCCTAAGCCAAAACGAATTTTGTCATTTTCTACTGTAAATTTAGTATTACTTTTATTTATTTCAGGTTTTAAAATCTCTATGTTTAGTCTTTTACATTCATCTATATATTCAGGAATTTTATCCAAATTTCCTAGAAAACTGTTTAATGTGGCTGCCATAAATTCAGCTGGATAATATGTTTTTAGATATGCAGTTCTATATGCCACTACTGCATAACATGCTGCATGTGATTTATTAAAAGCATATTTTGCAAATTCTGCCATTTCGTCAAAAATTTTATTTGCAGATTGCTCATCAATTCCATTTCTTACACATCCTCGAACTGAAACTGTGCCATCTTCTTCCACTTGACCATGTATAAATACTTCTCTTTCTTTTGCCATTACATCTAGTTTTTTCTTTCCCATTGCACGTCTAACTAAATCTGCTCTTCCTAAAGAATAGCCTGCTAAATCTCTAACAATTTGCATAACTTGCTCTTGATATACCATACAACCATAAGTGACATTTAAAATTGGCTCTAAGCTTGGGTGAGTATATTCATTATGACCTGGATTTTGTTTTCCTTTAACATACCTTGGTATTTGGTCCATTGGACCTGGTCTATATAAAGACACTCCTGCTATTAAATCCTCTAAACAGTCAGGCTTTAATTCTTTCATAAAGTTTGTCATGCCTTGACTTTCAAATTGAAAGATTCCTGATAAATTTCCTTCTTGCCATAATTTATATACTTTTGGATCTGACATTTCTTTGTCAAATTCAACATCAATTCCTTTTGTTTGTTTTACAAGATTGATTGTGTCTTGGATAACTGTAAGTGTTCTTAACCCTAAAAAGTCCATTTTTAACAGACCTAGTTCTTCTAGGGTTGTCATTATATATTGTGTTGAAATTTGGTTATCTCTTACATATAGTGGTACATATGTATCTACCGGCTCTTTTGTAATAACAATTCCACAGGCATGTGTAGAGGCTTGTCTTGGCATTCCTTCTAGTCCCATAGCTATATCTAAAAGATTTTTTATGTTTGGTTCATTTTCGTATTTTTCTTTTAGTTCACGATTTTGCTCCAATGCTTTTTTTATTGTAATATGTAATTCATTAGGTATCATCTTTGCCAAACTATCCGCTTCTGCATAAGGTACATCCAAAACTCTTGCTACATCTCGAATAACCATCCTTGCTGACATTGTTCCAAAAGTTATTATCTGAGAAACATGGTCATATCCGTATTTTCTTGAAACATATTCAATGACTTCTTGTCTTCTTTCATAACAGAAATCAACATCAAAATCAGGCATACTAACTCTTTCTGGATTTAAAAATCTTTCAAAAATTAGTCCATATTTTATTGGATCTATATCGGTAATTCCAATACTATATGCCAAAATTGATCCTGCTCCTGAACCACGTCCAGGTCCAACTGGTATTCCTTGTGATTTTGCATAATGAATAAAATCCCATACTATCAAGTAATAGTCAACATACCCCATTTTTTCAATTACTGATAATTCATAATCTGCTCTTTCTTGGATTTCTTTTGTAATTACACTATACCTTTCTTTTAGACCATTATCACATAATTTTTTTAAGTAATCATAATGTGTGTTAAACTCTGGTGGTACATCATAATTTGGCAATATTGTATGTCCAAATTCAAATTCCACATTGCATTTTTCAGCTATTTTTACTGTATTTTCAATGGCATCTGGAAAATTTGAAAAATATTCTGACATTTCTTCTGGTGATTTTACATATAGTTCATCTGTGTCAAACCTCATTCTGTCTGAATCGCTCATTCTTTTGCCTGTTTGGATGCATAACAATACTTCATGGTTATATGCATCTTCTTTTTTTAAGTAGTGTGCATCATTTGTTGCAACAAGTGGTATATCTAGTTTTCTAGCAAGCTTAATTAATTTTTGATTTGCTAATACTTGTTCTTGAATTCCATTGTTTTGTATTTCTATATAATAATCCTCTCCAAAAATTTCTTTATGCCATAGTGCTGCTTTTTCAGCTTCTTCTTCATTTCCATTTAAAAGTTTTTGATTTATTTCTCCTGCTAGACATGCACTTAGGCATATTAGGCCTTCGTGATATTTTTCTAATATTTCTTTATCTATTCTTGGTTTATAATAATAACCTTCTAGAAATCCTAATGATACTAATTTACTTAGGTTTTTATAGCCTTCATTATTTTTTGCAAGTAAAATTAAGTGATAATATCTGTTGTCTATATTTGGTTCTTTGTCAAATCTTGAACGCATTGCTACATATACTTCACAGCCAATGATTGGTTTTATGCCTTCTTTTTTGCAGGCTTTGTAAAAATCAATTGCTCCATACATTACGCCATGGTCTGTTAGAGCTATTGCATCCATTCCTAATTCTTTTGCTCTAACTGGTAAATCTTTTATTCTATTGGCTCCATCTAATAGGCTAAACTCACTGTGTATGTGTAAATGAACAAAGTTTGACATTGTAATTACCTTCCTTTGGACAATATTTAGGTTTTTAAAAGGGTTCCCATGAACCTTGAATGTATGTGCATTATATCAAACTTTTTTTCAAATTGCAATTGCTTGTGAGCTTGAAATTTTGTGCTTTGTTTAAAATTTTGTACGTATTTTTATATTTTGCCTACATTAATTTTGTACTATTATTTGCAAAATCTATGACTTCCTATAGTTACAGTCATTGGTCTTGACCATATCCATTTACTTGTTGCTGTTGCTGGATTAAAATAGTAAATTGCTCCATAACTTGGGTCCCAACCATTTATTGCATCTTGTGCAGCTTTTTTTGCTGTATCGTTTGGAGATAAATTAATTTGCCCATCTGATACTGCATCAAATGCCCCTGATTGATAAATAACTCCTGAGATTGTGTTTGGAAAAGAACTACTTTTTACTCTGTTTAATACAACAGCCGCTACTGCTACTTGACCTGTATAGGGTTCTCCTCTTGATTCTGCGTATACAAGCCTTGCCAATAAATTAACATTACTTGAATTGCTTGATGTACTTCCTGTTGAAGAATTGCCTGATGATGACATTATTCCCATTGCTTTTAGAGTTGCTGGTCCTGCTATTCCATCTACAGTTAAACCGTTTTTTCTTTGAAAATATTTTACAGCTGCTTGTGTTTGGCTACCATAGATGCCATCTACACTTCCATTGTAATATCCCCATCTTTTTAATTTTGATTGAATTTGTGTTACTTCATTTCCTCTTGAACCATATTTAGATAATGCTTCTACTGTACTAATTTTGAATGTAGTTATCAACAGTATGATAACAATTGTGGAAATTAAGAAAGTTATTCCTACTTTTAGACTTTTTTTGTGTTTCAACATAAAAAAACCTCCTATTGATAAAGTTATTTTTATCAATATTTGGTTTGTTTATACACTTTTTGGATAATTTTTGCGATTTGGTAATTTGTGAATTTTTTATTCGTATTCTTGTTTTTTTGCGATTTGGTTAGTTGCTACAGTATTTGCATAATATAGTTTCTAAACCAATCTGTAAATCAATTTCTCCATTTTTATATTTGTAGTCTAAATCACATAAATCTTGTAAGATACTTCTTAGTTCTTTTCCTTTAAAATATCTAGCCTGAGTCTTGTATTTATTCACTAAAAAAGTTTGGTTTGGTTTTAGGCTTAAAGAATCAATTATATCTTTATTTAAAGCAACTGCAATTGTTGTTAAATATAGTTTTTTGAAATGGTTATATAATGTAAATAAAATTCTTTGAAGTGGCTCTTTTGCATATATCAAATTTTTCAAGACCTCTAATGCTTTTGAAATATTCTTTTTTCCTAAATTATCTGTTAAATCAAAAATTACGCTTTCTAATTTTTTAACACATAATAAATCAATATCTTCTTTTTGAATTGTTCCCCCCTCACCAGCATATTCAATCAGTTTGCGGATTTCATTAATAAGTTCTTGCATGCTAGTTCCGTTGGCACTCTATAAAATATTGTAATACATAATTTTCCACATTAACTTTATATTGATTGCAGATGTTTTTTAGGCGTGATATTAATTGCATTGGTTTTTGGTAATCAAATTGGCATGCAACTCCTAATTTATCTATGGTTTTATACAAATCTGATTTTTCAATTTCTTCTTCTATAAATATTAATATCACACTTTGTTTTATTATTTCTATATTTTCAGTTATATAATTGCTGAGTTTTGTTTTTAATTTTGCCATGTCACTTTTGCTTTTTGCAGATTCTTTTGTGAAAAGACCAGTACTTTTTGCAATAATTAATTTTTTTTCATATCCAAAGCTTGGTGTTTCAATATCTGCTATTATTTCTTGTACATTGCTTTCATCTATTTGAATATAATTTATACCTTTTACACATTCACCAAATAGACCTTTTATTTTTTTTACAGTTTGTTCTAGTAAATACTGCTCTTCCCCATATAAAAGGTATAGGCTTTCTATTTGTTTATTATGCAGTTGCTTTTCTAAATCTTCGATTTTTACCATTTTTAATTGTATTCC
This sequence comes from uncultured Clostridia bacterium, assembly GCA_947628925.1. GTDB lineage: Bacteria > Bacillota > Clostridia > TANB77 > CAG-508 > CAG-269. Next base: position 12,524 of record CANRBU010000016.1, read on the forward strand.
CTTCTTACCGTGTGTGAGAGGTACAAATTTGGTTGTATAATATATTGTGAATACATTATATTTGAAATTATTATAGTTTCATAGCAAATTTTGCTGAGTGTGCATGGCATATTCCAATAGCCATGCTATCAGTTATATCATCTAATTTTGGTAGCTTTTCTTCATTTAATATCATTTTAACCATTCTTTGTACTTGTATTTTATCAGCTCTTCCATACCCTGTTACTGCTTGCTTTACTTGCAATGGTGTATATTCAAAAACATCTAATTGGTGTATCCTTGCAGTCATCAATATTACTCCCCTTGCTTGTGCTACATTTATTACAGTTTTCGCATTGTTGTTAAAAAACAATTCTTCTATTGACATTGCATCAGGTTTGAAGGTTTCGATGATGGTAGTTAAATCTTGATAAATCTTTTCTAGTCTTAATGGAAACGACGTTTTCGCTTCTGTTAATATTGCCCCTGATTCAATTAATTTAAATTTGTTACCTATGTAATCTATAATGCTGTAACCGGTTATCGCAAAGCCGGGATCAATTCCTAAAATTCGCATAATTCTTGTTCCTTTATATAATAGATTTTTTATGGTTGGTTATAAACCTTGTATGATTTCAAACTATTTAGTTAGTTATAGAGATTGTATAAAGTTAAAAAATTTAGTTGGTTATAAATTTGTGTAATGTAAAAATGTTTATATTCTTTATTTTATGTTATTATTTTAATTTTTTCAATATCTTTTTTGAAAAAAATTAATTGGAAAAATTTTATTGTGGTGTTTTTTTTGATTATGTTTTTTGACTTATTTTTTGCTAAGTATTTTTTACACCGTATACGCAAAAATTTTGGCTTGATTTTTTTCATTTTTTTAAAAAATTAATAATTTAAATTTTCTATTCTTTCTTCTAATTTCCTTATGGCTCTAGTAAAATGGAGTTTAATCATCGTGGGGTTGGATAGATTTACGAATAAGACCGTATACGCACGTCAATTCGACACAAGCCGGTAATGGTAAGGGCTCCACTGCAGTTTACCATTATGG
>CANRBU010000017.1 GCA_947628925.1 uncultured Clostridia bacterium
TTCTTCTTTAACTGGTCTGAAAGTTCCAATTCCAACATGTAAAGTTACATTAGCAATATGCACACCTTTTTGCTCTATTTTTTTTAATAGTTCTTCTGTAAAGTGTAGACCAGCTGTTGGTGCAGCAGCTGAACCTTTATATTTTGCATATACAGTTTGATATCTGTCTTTTTCTTTCAATTCTTCATGGATATATGGTGGTAATGGCATTAAACCAATTTTATCTAATATTTCATTAAAAATACCTTCATATGTAAAACGTACTTTTCTTGTACCACCTGGCATTTGTTCAATAATTTCTGCATTTAATAATCCATCACCAAAAACAACTTTTGTCCCTATATGCAATTTATTTCCTGGTCTTACGATTGTTTCCCATACATCTCCTTCAATGTTATTTAAAAGTAAGAATTCAATATTAGCACCTGTTTCTTTTTTACCATAAATACGTGCAGGTATAACTTTTGTATTATTTCTTACTAAACAATCACCAGGTTCTAAATAATCAATAATATCTTTAAAAATTTTATGCTCAATTGTTTGTTCTTTTCTATTTAACACCATTAGTCTTGATTCATCCCTATGTGCCATTGGTGTTTGTGCAATTAAGTTTTCTGGTAAGTAATAATCAAATTCTGTTACTTTCAAGTATTTCCTCCTTAATTAATTCTACACTAGTATCTATATAGTCTAATAGCTCTTGTTTTGAATATAATTGATAAATTTCTTCTATTTTTTCTTTTTTATTTTTTATGTTTTCATCTACATATTTAACTGTATTTATAATATCATCAGGTGTATATGTAAATTCTTTTAATTCTTTTGCATATTCTAATATTTGTTTGTCATAAGTTGGAAATTGAATTGTATATTCATTATTTAAGTATGCTGAAAATGTTCTTAAATCTTTGTGCTTTACTGGTTGAATTTCTGCAAAAGAACATATTTTAGTTGTACCATCACTTAATTTGATTTCTAAAAGATTTTTATCTTTACTAGAAATTTTATAGTGTTTTTTATATAATTGCACATTCCAGTAATTATCTGTCAAAAGGTGTGTATAATATCCTAAAATTACTGGATTGTCAAAATGTGCTTTATATTCTTTTTTAAATTTTTTAATATCTGGCAAATCAATTTCCATTCCATTTATGCAAGTATGATATGGATAATGTGTAGAATAATCTTTTACCACTCTAGATGTATTTGGTGTGTTATGCCCTTCAAATATATCTGGCATTATATTAGCAAAAGTAAATATATTAGTATTTTTCACATTTACTTCTTTACAAACTTTATTTACAATTGCTAAATGAATAGTCCATGATGGCATATTTTATCACATTCCTTCCTTGCTTAAGTTAAATCTTTCATTGTTAAATTGATTCTTCCTTGTTCATCAATATCTGTTACTTTTACTGTTACTTTATCTCCTACATGTAATACATCTTCTACATTTTTGATTCTTTCTTTTGATATTTTAGAAATGTGTAATAAACCTTCTTTGCCTCCACAACCTAAATCTACAAAAGCTCCAAAATTCATAATTCTAGTTACTTCACCATAATAGATTCCATCTATTTCAACATCTCTTGCAATATCTTCCACCATTTCTAGTGCTTGTATTGCTTTTTCTTGATCTGTTGAATAGATAAATACTTGTCCATTTTCTTCTATGTCGATTTTTACACCAGTTTCTTCAATGATTTTGTTTATCATTTTTCCACCAGGTCCGATAACATCTTTAATTTTGTCTACTTTTATAGTTGTTGAAACAATACGTGGTGCATATTTTGATATTTCTTGTCTTGGTTCAGATATAACTGGCAACATTACATTTTCTAGAATATATTTTCTTGCTATTCTTGTTCTTTCAAAAGCTTCTTTAATAACTGCATATGATAATCCATCAACTTTTATATCAACTTGAATTGCAGTAATACCTTTTTCTGTTCCACCTACTTTAAAGTCCATGTCTCCAAAGAAATCTTCTAATCCTTGAATATCTGTCAACATTACATAGTCATTTTCATCTTCTGGATTAGTTACTAATCCTGTTGATATTCCTGCTACTGGTCTTTTAATTGGAACACCTGCTGACATTAAAGATAATGTGCTTCCACAAATACTTGCTTGTGAAGTTGAACCATTTGAAGATAATACTTCTGATACAACTCTTATTGCATATGGGAATTCTTCTTTTGATGGTAACACTGGAACTAAAGCTTTTTCTGCTAATGCTCCATGACCAATTTCTCTTCTTCCTGGTCCTCTTGATGGTTTAGCTTCACCTACACTGTAACTTGGGAAATTATATTGATGCATATATCTTTTTGATTCTTCTGTATCAATTCCATCTAATGTTTGTTCTTCACTAATCATACCTAATGTTGTTACAGATAATACTTGTGTTTGTCCTCTTGTAAATAATGCACTTCCATGTACACGTGGCAATAAATCTATTTCACAAGATAGTGGTCTTATTTCATCTAATTTTCTTCCATCTACTCTCTTGTGCTCATAGAATATCATATCTCTAACACATTTCTTTTCTAATTTATAAATTGCTTCTGCAATGTCAGTTTTATGCTCTTCAAGAGCTTCTTCGCCAAATTTTTCTCCATAACTTTCTGCAATTTTATCTGATAATTCAGCAATATTATTATCTCTAGTGTCTTTGTCAACTTCTTGTACTTTTTCTTTCATTTCATCAGTAAAATTCTCTGCAATATATTCATATACTTCATGATCTACTTCAAAAGATTTATATTCAAATTTTGGTTTTCCTATTTCATCTTTCATTTTTTGAATGAATTGACACATTTTTTTGATTTCTTCATGTCCTTCTTTAATTGCTTGTAACATCAAATCATCAGGAATTTCATTTGCACCTGCTTCTATCATTGCAATTTTTTCTTCTGTTCCTGCAACTGTTAAATTCAAGTCTGATTTTTCTCTTTCAGCCTCTGTTGGATTTATTATTATTTTTCCATCTACAATACCAACATTTACTGCTGCTGTTGGTCCACCAAAAGGAATGTCTGATATTGAAAGTGCTGCTGATGCTCCTATCATAGCTGCTACTTCTGGTGAATTATCTTGTTCTACTGATAAAACTGTTGCAACAACTACAACATCATTTCTAAAATCTTTTGGAAATAATGGTCTTAATGGTCTATCTATTGCTCTTGAAGTTAAAATTGCTTTATCTGCTGGTTTTCCTTCTCTTTTTTGGAAAGAACCTGGTATTTTTCCAACAGCATATAATTTTTCTTCATAATCAACTGATAATGGGAAAAAGTCAATTCCATCTCTTGGTTCTTTTGAAGCTGTTACATTTACCATAACAACTGTATCACCATATCTTACTAATACACTACCATTGGCTAAACCTGCCATTTTTCCTGTTTCAAATACTAATTTTCTTCCTGCAAATTCTGTTTCAAATGTTTTAAACATAAAAATTCCTCCTTTTTTGAAAAAGTTGTAATTTAAGAATGTAACCTCTATTATGTGTTATAAATATAGCATATAATACAAGCTACTTACCTAAATTAAACTTTTTCTTTTATTTTGCACCAAATTGTTTATACTATTCTACAAAAAGCCTATGCCAAATAATAAAGCATAGGCTTTTTATATACTTTTATTTTCTTAAACCTAATTTTTCTACGATCTCTCTGTATCTTTGTAAGTCTTTTTTTGCTAAGTAGTTTAATAAGTTTCTTCTTTTACCTACCATTTTTAATAGTCCACGTCTTGAATGATTATCTTTAACATGAACTTTTAAATGTTCGGTTAATTCATTGATTCTTTGTGTTAAAAGGGCAATTTGTACTTCTGGTGAACCAGTATCATTTGCTTCCCTTTTGTAAGTATCAATAATTTCTTGTTTTTTCTCTCTTGTCATAATATACACCTCCTAATTTTTTTCACCTTTAACTGAGCTGATAGTTGGTGCTTTCTAGTAGCTAAGTAAAAGGTTTATTTTTGACGTATTTATTTTACTATAAATTACGGAAAAAATCAAGTGTTTTTACGAATTTTTTAATTCTACAACTGTAACTCCCATCTCTCCTTCTCCAAATGTTCCTAATCTATATGATTTTACCTGTGGATGTTTTTTTAAAAATTCATGAATTCCTGTTCTAAGTTTTCCTGTTCCTTTTCCATGTATAATATGAACTGTTCCGAATTTTAGCTAAACAACTATCATCTAAAAATTTGTCTACAACCATGTTAGCTTCTTCAACTGTAAGACCTATTACATTTATTTCTGTTACTGCACTTTTGCTTTTAGAAAATTTAGTATTTATATTTATTTGATTTTTCTGGCTTTTCTCATTTAATATCTCTAAATCTGTAGCTTTAATTTGCAATTTCATACTTCCTATTTGTACTAAAACTTCTCCATCTTTTGAAATATGTGAGACTGTAGTTCCTTCTTGTTTCAAACTTTTTACAAACACTTTAGTATTTGGCTCTATATCTTGGTATTCTTCTGTTTTTTCTTCTTCTTGTTTGTCAACTGTAGCACTAATTTTTTCGTTTAATGAATTTCTTAACATATTTGCTTTTTTATTTTTTTCTGATACATTGTCTTCTTGTAAACTGTTTAATTCTTTAATTATATTATTTACTTCAGTTTTTGCATCTAGTAATATATTTCTTGCTTCTAATTTTGCATTTTCAATTCTCTCTTTTTCCTCTAGCAAAGCCTTCTGTTCCTTATTTTCTAATTTTTCTCTCAATTTTTGAGCTTCTAGTAGTTGTTTTTCTGTTTCTGCCTTTTCATCTTCAATTTGCCTTTTTGTATCATATATTTGCTTTATCAATTCTTCAAAATCAACATCTTTTTTGTCAAGCCTTTTTTTAGCATTTTCAATTATGTCTTTATCTAATCCTAATTTTTGACTGATTTCAAAAGCATAGCTTTTTCCTGGTACTCCAAGTAATAAACGATATGTTGGTGTTAATGTTTCTATTTCAAACTCAACAGAAGCATTTTCAAATTCTTTTGCAGATAAGGCATATTTTTTTAATTCTTCATAATGAGTTGTTGCAATTGTTAATATATTTTTGCTATGCAAACATTCTAAAATACTGATTGCCAAACTCTGCCCTTCTATTGGGTCTGTTCCTGAGCCTAGTTCATCTAATAAAACAAGAGAGTTTGAATTTGCGTTTTTTGTAATATCAACCATGTTCTTGATATGTGAAGAAAATGTACTAAGAGAATCCGAGATATTTTGTCCATCTCCTATATCTGCAAAGATTTTTTCAAACACATAAATTGAAGATGTGTTTTTAGCAGGAATATGCAAACCACTACAAGCCATACAAGTAAGTAAACCTACTGTTTTTAAACTGACTGTTTTCCCACCTGTATTTGGTCCCGTAATTACTAGTGTTTTATATTCTTTACCTAGTGAAATAGTAATTGGTACTGCTTTATTTGCATCTATTAATGGATGTCTTGCCTCCTCTAATATTATTTCTTTTTTTGTATTTATTTGTGGTTCATTTGCCCCGTATTTCTTTGGCATATAGTGCTTTTGCAAAAATAAAATCTAAATTTGCTAATATTTCTATGTTTCTTTTTATTTCTTCAACATATGGATAAAATAAATTTGACAATTCTGCAATGATATTTTCAATTTCTATATTTTCTTCTACTTTTAAATCTGCCATTTCATTATTTAAATCAAAAATTGCGATTGGCTCTATAAACACTGTTGAACCTGAACTAGAAAAATCATGTACAAAGCCTTTTACTTGTGTTCTATATTCTTCCTTTACTGGAATCACATACCTATCATTACGAATAGTTATTAAACTTTCCTGTACATATTTTGCATAATTTGCAGAATGTATCATATTAGTTAATTTTTGCCTTATTTCTTGTTCTATATTTTTTTGTTTTTTTCTAATATTTAATAAATTTTTAGAAGCATTATCTTCAATAGTTATTTCTTCTGTGATACATTTTTTTACTTTTTGCGTTATACCTGAATTAGTGTATAAATTAGAAAACATATCAGTTAAAATAGGATATTCTGCATTATCAATAAAATCTTTTTCAAAATATGATTTTTGTTCTTGTGCTATTGTTAAGATTTTTGTAAAATTCAAAATAGCCTTAATTGATAGAACTCCACTGTTTTCTAGTTTTTTAATACCATATTTATCATCTTCAAACTCTATTTTTGGAGGAGTACTACAGCGATATATTAAATTAACAGCTTCTGTTGTTTCTGAAATCAATTTTTGTACTTCTTCGGTCTTTGTGCTTGGTCCTAAATTTAATGCTTTTTCTTTTGCTAATTCTGTACTACAATACACAGCTAATTTTTCTAGTATTTTATTATATTCTAGCTTTTCTAAAACTTCCATTATATTTTCCTTTCTTAGTATAGGTAAAAAGTACCATTAACCCGCATCCAAAAGGACACGGGTTAATATTACTTACTTACTTAAATCAATATGTATGTCTCGTTCTTCTTTTAAATCTATTTTTTCGTATTCAACACCACATTCGTCAAATAGCTTTTTAGATGCAATTGTTCCATCTGTATTGGCATATTTATCTGATAGATAAATAATTTTCTTTATTCCTGATTGGATAATAATTTTAGCACATTCATTACATGGGAATAAATCAACATATATTTTAGCATCTTCTAAATCTTTTTTGCTACCTCTATAATTTAAAATTGCGTTCATTTCTGCATGGCAAACATATGGATATTTTGTTTCTAGATTTTCTCCTTCTCTTGCCCAAGGAAATTTGTCATCATCATATCCATTAGGTGCGCCATTGTATCCAATAGATAGAATTCTATTATCATTGCTAACTATACATGCTCCTACTTGTGTGGATGGATCTTTACTTCTCATTGCTGATAATTTTGCAATTGCCATAAAATACTCATCCCAAGGAAGATAATTTTCTCTTTTCTTAGTTTCCATTTAACATCCTCCATTTTTATATTATTTTTTGATATGTTACAAAATCATAATCTATATTTCCGGCATTTTTGTATTCTTTCTATTTCTTTCCATTCTGACATATCAAATTTAGGAAATGTTGTATCTCCTTCAAATTCTTTATGTAGTTCTGTAATATACATTTTTTGTGAATACGGAAGCAATAATTTATATATCATTCCTCCACCGAATTACAAAATTTTCTTCTTCTTCATTAATATATTTTTGTAGTTCTTCAATTTCATGTACAACTTCTACATTGTCATTTTCGATTTTATAATTCTTATTCTGTGTTAAAATTACATGTTTTCTATTTGGCAATATTCTACCTAGTGATTCAAAAGTTTTTCTTCCCATAATAATAGTATGACCTGTTGTTAATTCTTTAAATCTTTTTAAATCTTCTGGTAAATGCCAAATTAATTCATTGTTATTCCCTATTACATCATTTTTTGCTTTTGCAACTATAATACTAAGCATTCTAATCATTCCTTTTTTATATTGCTACTGGAATTCTTCCGATTTTTACTTCTTTATTATAATCATAATTTTGTATTTCAAAGTCTTCTACTTTAAATTCATAAAAATTCTTTGTTGGATTGTGTATCACTAGTTTTGGACATACATCCATAGGTTCCGCTTCTATTAGTTTTTCAACAAGAGGAATATGTCTATCATAAATATGGCAATCTCCTATATTATGTGTTAGTGTTCCAACTTCTAAACCTGCTACTTGTGCAAACATACATAATAAAGCTGCATATTGCATAACATTCCAACCATTTGCTGCTAACATATCTTGTGAGCGTTGGTTTAAAATAAGATGCAATTTACCACCCTTTACTAGCCACTGAGTTCCAAAAGCACAAGGCTCTAAATTCATATCTTTTAATTCTTCATGATTAAATAAATTAGTTAACATTCTACGACTTGATGGATCATTTTTTAACAAATATAATAAATAATCTACTTGATCCAACTTTTGAATTCCATCTTTTGTCTTAAACTCATATTTTTTTCCTAATTGATATCCATATGCTTTTCCAATTGTTCCATCTTCTCCTGCCCATTGATCCCAAATATGAGAATTTAAATCACTTATTTTATTTGATTTTTTTTGCCAAATCCATAAGATTTCATCAATAGCATTTTTAATTGTGTTTGTATTATTTCTTAATGTAATCATTGGAAATTCTTTTCCAACATCATATTTATTTTGTACTCCAACAATTGAATAGTAATTTGCTTCTTCTCCATCTTGCCATCTTGTACGTACATGAGTTCCTTCAGAAGAATACCCATTTTTTATTATTTCTTTACATGTTTCAATAAAGTGTTTATCTGCTTCTGTCATTTTTAATCACATTCCTTTCTAAGGCACACATCGGTTGGAAAAGAATTAAATTTTGGCAAGGAAAATTTTGTTAAAAAGGCAAGGGCGCATACTTTTTGTATGTAACCGCGTTTTTAATGAAATTTGACACAGCCAAAATTGTAATTATTTTTCAACCTTATAACATCCCTTTCTATATATTTATTTCTTGTTTAAAGTGAATATATCATATCATAAAATAAAACGCAACATATAAATTTAAAATTTCAATATTTCCATTTTGGCACATATTCTTCTTCATGTTCACCTAATTCCTGAACATAGCCATTTTCTATTTCTAATTCATCTATATAATCCAAAACTTCTTGCCATTCTTTTTTTGTTAGTTTTCTATTAAGTTTTTGATTTTCTTTTGCTTTATATGTTGGAAAATATTGTGCCATTATACTAAGATATACATCTGTTGGTAAATTTTCATGAAGCCATTTTAAAACTCTTTTTGTATTTTCTATACAATTAGGTAATACTAAATGTCTTACCATTAACCCTTTCATCATTATACCTTTTTCATTAAACTTTGGACTCCCAACTTGTCTATACATTTCTTTGATTGCAGTTGTTGCAATTTCAAAATAATTATTGACTCCTGAAAATTCTTTTGCTATATTATTATCTGCATATTTTAAATCTGGTAAATAGATATCAATATATCCATTTAATAATTTTAATGTTTCTATATCTTCATAACCATTTGTGTTATATACAATTGGTATATTCAAACCTTTTTCCTTTGCAATCTTGATTGCTTCTATTATATGTACAGCATAACTTGTTGGGCTTACTAAATTTATATTTTGAGCTTTTTGTTCTTGCTGTTTTAAAAAAATGTCTGCTAATTCTTCATTTTCGATTTCTTTTCCTCTACCTAATTGGCTAATCTCATAATTTTGACAAAATTGACATTGTAGATTACAGTTTGAAAAAAACACCGTTCCGGAACCATTTTCTCCACTGATACAGGGTTCTTCAAAACGGTGAATAGAATATAGTGCAATTTTTACTTTATCTGTTGCTTTGCATTTTCCAATTTTACCATTTAATCTATTTACTTGACAATGATGTGGGCAAATACAACATTTTTCCAATAAATTCATTTTGTGCATTCCTTTCTGCTTTTATACTAATAACAAGAAATTGGAAATAGTTTATCTTGTTCTACTTTTATACTGATTGTCTTTGATGTAAATTTGTCTTCATTTGCTTTTACTTGTTCAATTATTTTATCTTTTCCTTCTGAATTTTTTGCACTTGCTATCTCTTGTCCTTCTAAATTTTTTATATGAATAGTATAATCTGTTTCTTCTATTGGATTAATATTACTTTCTTCTGAATAATCTTCTATATATTCTATAATTTTTACTTCATATATATTTTTATTTTTTGAAATTTGACTTAATAAAAATGCATCCATATTACAGTCTAATTCAACATTTGTTGCTTGATATGCTTGTTGTTGTTCATCATATACAAAACTTTCATTTCCTTCTTTAGGAAATTGCTTTGTAAAATCATTACCAAATATTTCTTTTGCTTTATCTTGAATCTGTTCATAAGCTATTTTATCATAATCATCTAAATTTTTCTTTACAACTTCCCATATCCATTTTTCATTTGCATCATTTGTTGAGCTAAATTTAGGTAAAGCTTCTCCTGTAAGTTCTTGCCACATGTATATTTTTGATATATAATTTTCTATTTTTGTTACATCATCAGCTGTTATATTTTTTTCTTTTTTATCTTTTGCATATATATACATACCAATAAATATTACAAGTAGCAAACAAATAATTGCAATTAGCTTTTTCAATTTTTAATCATCTCTTTCTTATGTTTAATACGTCTTATAGTTGACTTTATCTTTTTCCCATAAAGTTGGTTCATACATAGTTCCTACAAACCATATTTCTCCGATTTTCTTTATCACGAATAACGAATAAAAATGGCTTATCAAAACGTATTTCTTCTTGTTCTGCACTTTCTGCTGTTTCTGATTTATCTGCTGTTAATATTACTGAACTTGCTGTTGCTTTAATTCCTTTTTCTGTAAAGTCAATTTTTGATTTATGTAGAGCATCTTTAACAAAAAGCCCTTCTTCATTGCTTGACATATTAGAAAAGTCAGCTTTTTCATCATCAAATGCTTCTGTTATACCCAAATTCATTAAATCATCTTTTAAAGATAAATTATATTCAAATGAAAATTTAGGTATTATGATATTTATTCCATTTTCTATCTTAGATGCATTTTTCATTTTTTGAGTAATATCTTCCATTGTTTTTGTTGTAAATGTAGTTGTATATTCTTCTAAATCGTCTTGTGGCATAATTGCAATAAATTCTAATCCAGTATCTCTGTATTGTTTTAAATTCATTGATAATGCTGTTACATTTTTGTCTTTATAGTATGAAACATTGTTATTAGATGTTTTTAGTTTCATTGTAGCTGCATCTATTTTTGTTCCATCTTCTAAATAAAAATCTCCTGCATTAGTATTATCTTCTTTGAATTGTTCTTCCCAATCTATATCAATTGCTAAAGCATTTACAAGTAACATTTCTGTTGTGCTACTTTTTACTGTGCTGTTTTCTACCATATTTTTTATTATTCCAAAAGTTTTATTTTCAATCCAATTATTTATATTATCAGCATTTTTAAAAGAGTCAATTTGAATTTCTGCTTTATATTTTTCTGCTAAATTATTTTTATATTCTGCTTTTATGTATTGTTCATACGTATCTCGTACATATACACTATTTGCTAATGATAAAGCTTTATCAATATCTTCATATTCTGGTAATGTTGATTTTCCTATTACATTTTCAATTTGTGTTTTAGTATTTCCATATGCTCCATCATTTAACATGTTTAATGCATATTTTATAGACAATGGACTATATAGAATATTTTGTTGTTGGCTTTCCATACGCAAAAATTCTGTTGAAAAATCTTCTACTACTCTGCTTTCTGTTTTTGAATCACTATTTTCAACAACTACACTATGATTGTGACTTTTATCATTGTTTGAAAGTACTGCAAACATTGCTATTACAACACTTGCAAATAATGCAACTAGTATAATTAACATTCCTAATGTGATTTTTATTGGTTCTTTTTCTTCCATTCTTTTTCTCCTTTGTTTGATTTATATATAGATTATCAAAATATTTGTAAAAAATCAATAATTTTACAGAAATTTTAAATTTTTCATAATTTAGCATATAATATGAGTTTTGTAAGGGAAAAAATAACAACACATTTTGCACTTCATCAATCAAATTGCAAATGTGTTGTTAGACTATATTATAAATATATATTAATATCCTACTGCTGTTGCCCCATATTGAGCTTGTTCTTTTGTAAAGCCTTCAAATTCTAACTGTTCTATTAAACTGTTTTTTGAAAAAGATGAGTAGCTCATATAAGATTTTGCCTTTTTGGCAGCTTGTTCTTTCCAATCCGCTCCACAGTTATCTGCTCCATAAGTTGCTTCTTGATTCGAAAACCCTTCAAATTCTAATTGTTCTATTAAGCCCTTATACGAAAATGCAGAATAATTTAAATATGATTTAGCCTTAGAAAGTGCATTTTTTTCACCTAATGTTGCACTAGTTGTTTGTGGTGCAGCTTGCTTATTATTTTGTGTAGTTGTAGTCGTATTTTGTTCTTTTGGGGTTTGTGTAGTTGTAGTTGTATTTTCTTTTTTTGTAGTTTGTGTAGTTGTAGTTGCATTTTGTTCTTTTTGATTTTGTGTCGTTGTAGTTGTATTTTGTTCTTTTGGAGTTTGCGTAGAAGTATTTTTATCTGTTTCATTAGTACTTGATGAACTTTCCAAATTATCAATAGTAGATTGATCAAATTCAATATAAGCTTTACTTTCACTATCTACTTTTGTCATACTAGGTAGATCATAAACACTTGTACTATAAAAATAATTTTCTTTTCCTTCTGAGTCCATTTTTGTTATAAAGATAAATTTTGAATAATTCTCTAAAATTCCACCATTATAAGAATAATTTTTTATTATTCGCTCAATATCTTCTTTTTTATCCTTTTTAGTATCATCAGTATAATTTGGCATTTCAACTACAACAATATTTCCACCAGCAGAACTATATAAGGTTGCTTCGCTATCAATTGCTTGTACTTTCAAAGCAACTTCATTTATTCCACTTATAGCAATTATAAAAACTATACTCATCATTGCTACAAGGCCTACAATTAAAGCAATAATAACCATGCATACCCAAAACCACCATTTTTTGTAAAATTCCTTTTTCTTTTCCTCCATATTTTATATTCCTCCTTTTATTTTATATATAAAAATTATAACAATTAATAAAAAAAATAACAATACTCTGTGTCATATATTGTAAAATTTTGTGATTTTATGAAATTTTTTATCAATTATCTAATTATTTAATCGAGTAGAGAATAAATAATTATTTTATTTATTCCCTCTCACACCACCGTACGTGCCGTTCGGCATACGGCG
>CANRBU010000018.1 GCA_947628925.1 uncultured Clostridia bacterium
GTTGATGTAGATGTTGAATTTGAAAAGGCAGAAAATAAGAATGTTGAAGATTATTTAATAGATAAAGAAATATTTAATGTAGATTCTAATTATGACTACGACTATGCTTAAGAAAACAAAAGAAAATCCTTGAAACTTTATTAAAATTTATGAGAATTAGTTTTATTAAAGTTTCAAGGAAAATTTTCAAAGTAAAAATACAAGACTTTAAAACACTTGATAAATAAAGAAAAATAGCAAGTGGTTAGAGTACCTCACCTCGACCATAAAATATAGAGCAGAGCGGGTTTAAAGAATTTTAGGCCTGCTTTGATTTTTGCTATTTACCCCTTATTTACTCCTTAAGTTTTTCATTAAGCATATCTATAGTAGATTTTTTTCGGTCAGGGAAAATATGTATATAAATTTCAGATGTATTTTTATATAAAAATTGCATTTGCCAAATTTTATATTTTCATCATATAAGCTATATTTATCACTTTAAATCCAAATTTTTCATATACTTTTATAGCATTTTTATTTTCCTGATTGACTGTAAGATACATATCTGTACAATCCTTTTCTTTCCCTACTTCTTTCATATGTTCTAACAATAGAGTTCCAATTCCATTACCTCTATAATTTTCATCTACACAAATTGCTTCAATAGTTAATTGTTTTCTGTATCTCATACTATGATTTTCTTTTTCTTTTATAGAAAATATAACATATCCAACAATCTCATTTTCTGCTTTTGCAATATAAATTTCTTTATTTTGTATTAAATTTTCAAAATAATCTTTTTGCAATACCTCATCTACACTTAAAAATAAATCCGAATTCCAATTTACATGCAATTCATGTACCTGTTTTGCTAATTTATTCACATTTTTAAAATCAATAGTCTTTGGTATTTCAATTATTACATCCATTTTCATACCTTGATCACTCCTAACATTTGATTTAAATATTTATCTGTATATTCTTTTAAATTATCTTTATTGTTTTTTAGTTTATTCATTAATTGATATGACTCTTTATATGCATTTTCAAATTCATCTTTTGTCATTTCTTTTCTGTCAAAAGCTTCTTTTAATTCATCTTCATCAAGCAATATTACATCTCCTGTTGGGGTTACAACAACATCTAAATATAAATCATCTTCATAAGGTATGCCATTTTCTTTGCCAATTTCCCCTGCTATATCAAAATACCATTCAATGATTTCATTATTTTCATCATAAATAGCTGTTAATTTTACTCTTGATGAATAATCATAAAACTCTAACCACTTATAGTTATTGTCCATTATACATTTTCCATTTGGTATAAGTATTTTATCTTTTACTTCAATAAAATTATAAAAATATATGTCACCACTAAAATAATTATCTTTTACAGATATTGTTTTTAATTTAGAATTTGCTCTATTTCCAACAAATTTATCTGCATATCTTTTTTTTAAGCTTATCCAATATCTTTGAATCGTTCCAGATTTTCCTAAATGAGAATTATCTGGAACTTCATTTTCCAAGACTCCTCCATTAGCAATTATAGCTTTTCTAGATGCTATATTTTCTTTATCGCAAGTTAATAGAACTCTATTTATATTCATTGCTTTACATTTTGGTAAAATCTGTTTTAACATCTCTGTAACATAACCCTTTTTCCTTTCATCTGGAATTACACTATATCCAATATTTCCGCCATAATTATAAAGAAAATCTGATAAACCTTTTCTAATATCAATAATTCCTATGAGTTTGTTATCACTTATTCTAATTGCTAAATACACATTTGATGGCACATAATTTTCCCCATATTTTTTAGATAACCTATTGTCAAAATCAAGCCATTCCTCATAAGTTTCACAATCTTCTAAACCAGCACAACCATCAAAAGAGTCACCATTTTCTAAAAATATTTTTCTATATTCTAGTACTTGTTCTTTATATTCATTAGATGGTGAAATTAATTTTAATCTATCACAATTCATTTATATATTCCTCCTATCAAAAAAGTCTCACAAAAGAATCTTTTAAGACTCCTTTGTAAGACTTTTATATAATCTTACTTTCGTGTAAACAATCAATTAATCATGATTATTCTTTATCGCTCGGATTGTTATCCTAGATAAACTCTTAAACTATATTTTATATTTTAACAAATTATTCTAGAGTTGTCAATACTTGACAAAATCAACATAAAATATTACAATAAATAGAGTACTTATGTACTTTTAGAACTTTGAAAATCGAGACAGTTGTCTCGCCAATAATAAGGAGGAGAGCAGAATGAGTAATACAACTACCAATTATCGGGTAACCCAAAAAACCGTAACCGTTCTCAAAAATGTTGTGTTGGATGGAGTGAAAACTCTTAAAGCAGAAAAAGTTACTACTACTTTTGAGATAAAACGCGAGATTCACCCTAGGACTAAGCAGCCGTTCAGAGTTGTTTCCAAAAACCAGTTAAGTGAGTCTGTAGAAACTTTGACTTTTGACTTGGTTGAGGTTACTCCTAAGGAATTAGCTATATACAGGAAAAAGGGAATTCCATCTTTTGTTCTCAAGGTGGATGCTAACCTCTACTATGGCATAATTCCTGCCGGATTGAGCTTTGTGGGTTGTGACATTTTGGGACCACATCGGTGTGCCGCTATAGGACAAGAATGTAACCGACTTTCTCCAGCAAGTGATGAAGAGGGAGGATGTGCAAAAGTGAGAAACCATGCCAAGTATATCGAAAGATATCCTTGGATTACAAGTGGTTACGAAACTTTTAACACAAAGCACGATTTTTTTGTTGTAGCTAAATGCTTGCATTATGAAAAGTGCCCGCCTCACAAAAATTTTTTTGATGCAGAAATTAACGATGCAGAGCTGGAGCTTGCTCGGTTTGTGTGGCCTGAGGATTAGGAAATTTATTGGAAAAGACAATGTCGGCATTCACGAATGTGATGCCGACATTGCTATTAAATTTAATTAGATATAGAATAAAAGAAAAATAATATGAGAGGAATGAAAAAATTGAAAAGATATACGCAAAAAGATATAAAAGAATTGGCAAATATACTAAGAGAAAATGCTATAATTAGTGTTCCTACTGACACAGTATATGGCTTATGTGGTCGAATAAATTCAGTAGAAGCATATAATAAAATAATGAAAATAAAAAATAGACCAATTACAAAATCACTTCCAGTCATGTGTGCAGATGAAGACCAAATAAAAAGTATTGCAATAGTAGATGAAAATGTACAAAAATTGATTGAAGCTTTTATGCCAGGACCAATTACTCTAGTCCTAAAGAAAAGACAAGATGTTTTGACTAATAATAAAGGAACAATAAACACTCCAGAAATAGCTGTAAGAATGGCACCTACAAAATTTTTAAAAGAATTAATAGGTGAGTTAAATAGTCCAATTTTTATGACAAGTGCTAATAAAAGTGGAAAAGCAGAGTGTAGAACCTTAGATGAAATAGAAAAATCTTGTCCAGAATTAGATGGAATAGTTGAAGGAAAAGTATCTTTTGAAAAGGCAAGTACAATAATTGATTGCACTGTAAACCCAGTAAAAATAATAAGAGAAGGACCAATTTTAGAAAAACAAATTATGGAAATACTAAAAAATAAATAAAAGAGGAAAGGGATAGTTTAAAGACTATCCCTTTGTGTTGTAACTAGCCAACATAATATAGTGACTCGACAGAAAGACCATACAAAGTCTTCATTCTGTCTGATACAAACTTTAATTTTAACCGATCATATAACAAATCTTTGTTGTAGTTAATTGCATTACTATCAGGATGAAGAACGACAATTCCAACTCCAAATGCATTAGCAACTCTTCGAGCATTTTCATTAACTTGATTAAAAACTGCAATGGCAAAAGGTTTAAATATTTGTCCATTATGCTTCGTTTTAGCTGTTACTTGGTTATAAACTCCCAGTTTTTTTGTAAGAATTTTTAATTCAGATAAAGTAATCCATAAACTTGGAAGAACCGTCAAAGTTTCTTCTGATTTAGCATCTTTTTTTGTATCACTATCCATAGGAAAAATATGAACAATATCTTCTGCATAAAGATTATGTAGAAAAAAGAATTCTCCCTTGTAGTGTGATACATTTTGATTGCAAATAGTAGAAAATGCTACAAAATTTCGATTAATAAATGACTGGTAATAACTTATTGGATTATTAGGCACCATAGAAGTATCTACTCTACCGATGAAATTAAAGGGAGTACCTTTTGGAATCTCTATAATTTCACCTTGACTAACAGTTACTTTTGTTAAATGATTAACAATACTGGAGCAAGAATACTCTCTACATTGACTGTAGGTAGCATTTCTTGACCGAATAAGGCTAGAATGTGATATTTCCCAGTCCCTTTGCTGTTCTAATGACATGTTTTTAAAATCCTCTAAAGTTAACATGGAAATCCCCCCTCGAAAATAATTATTTTATAAAACTGCATATATCAACTCGCAAAACGAGAAAACATGAAAATTTACAAAGACATTATAACAGCATTTTACATAAAAGTCAATCAGCAATTAATATTAAGTAAAGCCTGATATTTACTACTAAATTCAGGGTTAGCTTTTTTTAAGTTAATAGGTTTTAAATCTTTATTAGTAAAACAATGCTTAGTTTCAGCAATTATTACAGTTTTTCCGGTTTTCTCATCTGTTACATCATATCCAACTACCATGCGTACACCATTATATTCTTTGATATATGGTTTAATTATAATAGTATCACCAAAGGTAACATGATGTTTATATTCAATATTGACACCTAATACAGGAATAGTAATACCGTGTGCTTCAAAAGCTTCAAAAGGCATTCCCAATTCTTGTAACCATTCACATCTAGTTTCTTCCAAATACCTTATATAATTAGAATGATGAACAACGCCCATTTTATCTGTTTCATAATAATTAATTTTTCTTTTAAAAATAAAATTTTCCATAGCATACCTCCAAAAAAAGAACTAGATTGCGTTTCACGGAGAATCTAGTTCATAAACAAAAAATAAAACATACAAATATATGATTTATTAAGTGTATTGTAGCAGAAAAATACTAGTAAGTCAACAAAAATTATGAAAAAAATCAAAAATTATTCAAAATTATAAGTTTCCAAATTTTTTATGGCTGGATCATATAAATTTTTTCCTTTAAAATCAAAGCGAGAACCATGGCATGGGCAATCCCAAGTTTTATCTACATCATTCCATGAAAGCAAGCAACCTAAGTGTGTACAAACAGGTTTCACAGCAAAAATTTTGCCACGTGAATCTTTAAAAATGCCCACTTTAGAACCATTGATTTCAACAATGCCGCCAGTATTTAAACCTATATCATCAAATTTTAAATTAGAAGGAGCTAATTTATCTAACATAATAGATTTTGTAGATTGTACAACCATATTTTTTACTTCATTTCGATTTTTAATAGGCTTCATACGTACTGATGAATAGATGGAAGCATATGGATTTTGCTTTTTACAAATCATATCAACAATTATGTTTGCAGCCACATTTGAAGATGTCATACCCCATTTTTGAAAGCCAGTTCCAATATATAAATTAGGAGTGTAATGGCTATATGGACCAATATATGGAATTTTGTCTAAGCTAACACAATCACGGGTATTCCAACGGTATAGAATTTCACATTTTGGATAATATGTTTTTGCGACTTTTTCCAAGACACCATAACTACTTTCAAAATTGCAATATCTTCCTGTTTTATGACTTTGACCACCAATTAATAGCAAATCTTTACCATCAATTTTAGCAGTACGAAAAGATAAAGTAGGTTCTGCAGCAGTTATATACATACCATTGAATACATTTTCTTTAGTATCAACTGCAATTAAATAAGAGGAAGATTGATACATTTTCAAAAAATAAAAGCCGGGAATATTGATAAAAGGATAATGGCAAGCTAAGATGACATTTGAAGCTTGAACATTTCCATTGTTTGTGTAGCATATATATCCATGAGAACTTTGCCTAACATCAGTAACTGTTGTGTGTGTAAAAATCTGACAATCTTTGTAAATGCTATCTACTATGCCATAAATATATTTTAAGGGGTGAAATTCTGCCTGATTTTTAAACATGCAAGCTCCAAGAATTTTAAAAGGAAGGCCACAATTTGTTACAAATTCACACGGAAAATCTAATTCTTTTAGTGCTGAAACCTCATCTTTTATACTGTGTAAATCTTCTAAAGAAGTAGTATATACAAAATTATTTTGGTAACGAAAATCACAAGAAATTTTTTCTGTGTCAATTATTTTTTTAATATTTTTTATTGCATTTTCATTTGCTTCTAAATATTTTCTAGCAAAATTAGTGCCAAAAGAGTTAATCAAATAATTGTAAAAAAGTCCATGTTGGCTAGTAATTTTAGCAGTGGTGTGCCCAGAGGTTTTACTTGCAATTTCATCTTTTTCTAGAACAACAACTTTAAAACCTAATTTTGTTAAATAATAAGCACAAGTTATACCAAAAATACCAGCGCCTATAATACAAACATCACATGAAATATTAGAATTTAATTTTGGAAAATTTTGTTTTTTGTCAAATGTTTCTAACCATAATGAATGCATTTTTATCACCTCAAAAATAGTATGTCCGATAATTGCAAAATTATAAAAAACATGTTATAATCTCAATGAATAGTTTTTACAAATATACATATAACTAAGAAAACAGACTAATTTGGTTGAAAATAATTACAAATTTTTTCCAACCTATATTTATTTGAAAGGAAAGTGATAAAAAGATGGGAGAGGAACTAAGAGAAAAACTTTTTGCTAAAAGAGAAGAAGGATGGAGTAAAACAGATAATAAGCAAAAAGAAGAGATTATGAAATTTGCAGATGAGTATATGGCATTTTTAAATAATGCAAAAACAGAGAGAGAATTTATCAAATGTGCAAAAAAATTGGCTGATGAACATGGTTACACAGACATTATTAATAAAACAGAGTTAAAAGCTGGTGACAAAGTTTATTTTATTAACCGTGGAAAAAGTATGTATCTAGCTATTATTGGAGAAAATGATATTCAGGAACATGGAATGCATATTATAGGTTCACATGTTGATTCTCCAAGATTAGATTTAAAGCCTAATCCATTATGCGAAGAGGGTGGAATGGCATATTTTAAAACACATTATTATGGTGGAATAAAAAAATATCAATGGACTACAATTCCATTGAGTTTACATGGTGTGATTGTTAAAACAAATGGAGAAAAAGTTGAAATAAATATTGGTGAAAATGAAGATGACCCAATTTTTACAATTACAGATTTATTGCCACATTTAGCTCAAGAGCAGATGGAGAAAAAATTAAAAGATGGCATAGAAGGTGAAAATCTAAAATTATTAATTGGTAGTATTCCTGTTGATGATGATAAAGAAAAAGAAAGAGTTAAACTAAATATATTAAAATTGTTAAATGAAAAATATGGTATAACAGAAGCGGATTTTATGAGTGCAGAATTGGAACTTGTGCCAGCATTTAAGGCTAGAAGCTTGGGCTTTGACAAAAGTATGGTTGCAGGATATGGTCAAGATGACAAGGTTTGTGCCTATACTTCTTTGTCAGCTATGATGAACTTAGATAAAGTAAAAAATACTGCAGTTTGTATCTTATCAGATAAAGAAGAAATTGGAAGTATGGGAAATACAGGAATGGAATCACATATGTTTGATTTCTTTATATCAGAAATTTTGAATAAGTTAAATGTGAATAAACCAAATCTATTAGATAGAGTTTTTTGCCTTTCTAAGATGTTGTCATCAGATGTTGATGCAGGTTATGATCCTCTTTATTCTTCAGTGTCAGATGGTCTAAATGCAGGATATCTAGGAAAGGGTATAACTCTAAATAAGTATACTGGTTCTAGAGGAAAAGCTGGTGCTTCAGATGCTAATGCTGAGTATGTGGCTTGGGTTAGAAATGTTTTTGAGAGTTCTGATGTTAAATATCAAATTACAGAGTTGGGTAAGGTTGATATTGGCGGTGGCGGAACAATCGCATATATTTTGGCTAATAAGGGTACTGATGTAATTGATTGCGGGGTTCCAGTGCTTTCAATGCATGCACCTTATGAGGTTACAAGCAAATATGATATATTTTCAGCCTATAAAGCTTACACTTCTTTTTGGACAGAGTAGTTTGGAAAATAATCAGCATCTTACTGCGTTAAACTTCAAAGAAAATCAAATCGACGTACATAGAGTACGCCTCATTGATTTTCTTTTCGTTTGCCTTGTAATATACTAATTCTTTTCCAAACTGCGCGAGTGGTAAAAAACAAAGTAGTTTGGAAAATAATCAGCATCTTACTGCGTTAAGCATCGGAAAAATCAAATCGACGTACACAAGTACGACTCATTGATTTTTCCTCGCTTGCCTTGTAATATAAAAGAGAACACGGTGTGTTCTCTTTTAAAAGTCTTTTAATTGTTCTAAAAATAAATTTAAAAATTTTAATTTTTTATCTGATAGTTCACTAATTTTATGAGAAAGTTCTACTTGAAGTTTTATATCATCATTTGTTATTACATCATGGAAAAGAACATTTGGTGCAATTCCAAGTATGTTCATATAATTTACTAAAGTCTCTAATTTTACACCACTGTTTCCATTTTCTAACCTAGAAATGTACTTTTCTGAAATATCTAATTTTTCAGCTATTTCATATTGAGTTAAATTATATTTTTTTCGATAGGCTCTAAAAACTTTTCCAATAGCACAGTCAATATTTGATTTCACTTCAGCGCTCATAAGGTTCCTCCATCCTTCTTATATTGTTAAGTATAGCAATTTCAGTTAAAATATAAAACAAACTTTAAATATTACAAAAACTGCACAGAAAAAACACTTTAGCACTTGAAAGATTAAACAAAAATCGACAAATGACGACAAAATACATGTAATACTATTAGTATACTTTTTAAAATTATAGATATTTTTTCAATGTCTCTACACTATCTTCTTGCATAACTACAAAATCATTTAAAATGTTTTTAACATCCTCCGCTGCATTAGGATTTTGGTTCATTAAACGTCTACCTTCTATAATTCCCATATTAGTTCCTTGCATTAATAACTCAGATAATTTAGAAGTTGTATCATCAACCATTGTTTTCATTTGTATACCATACCAAGTCATCATTTTTGTCATAGTATTTGTTTCGTGAGGATCTTTGTCAGAATATTGGGAATATAGATCATTTACTCTTTCTGAAATTTTTTCATATTTAGCATATTCAGTATCCAAAACTTCTTGAAATGTTCTGTCATTTGCTTTTTCAGAAACATAAGAAATTGCATTCATACCCATTGTTGCACCTTTGTTTACCTCATCTAAAATATTTAAATTTTGATTATCCATATAAAACACCCCTTCTCCATATTTATGATAACCAAAAAAATGAAAATTATACATATCATACCATAAATGTAGCATAAAATTGAAATAGGTGTAAGTGCCTAGAAAGGAAGGTATGAATATGATTAAAACATATGCAAAATCAATTTTACTTCCACTACTTGTAGGAGGATTTGTTGGAATTATAATTGCACCATCTATGAATTATTTAATTTTAGAAAAACCGTATTTAGCACCGCCGGGATATATTTTTCCTATTGTATGGACTATTTTATATATTTTGATGGGGATATCATATGGGATGCTAAAAGTGAAAAACTTGACTAGTTATGAAAATATGCAGATATACTATCAACAGCTTGCAATAAATGCATTATGGCCAATTTTTTTCTTTACTTTTCAATGGAGATTATTTGCTTTTATATGGATAGTTTTATTAGATATTGCAATATGTATGATGATTGTGAGATTTTATGAAAAAGACAAAGTTGCAGGGTTATTGCAAATTCCATATTTGGTTTGGAGTTTGTTTGCCACATACTTGAATCTTTCAATTTACTTGTTAAATAGGGGATAGGTTGACAAAATCTATTCCTTATTTTGTAACGAAATTGTAATAAAAATGAAATATATACATCAAACATTGAATTTTGGTGTGTTTTAAATATTATTTATATAAACTGTTGCAAATGCAACAGTCAAGACAAAAAAATATGGTAGAATTGAATTAACAAAAGAAGGGGGAAAATGGTATGAAAATTATTAAAAGAGATGGAACAATAGTAGATTATAATCCAGAAAAAATCAGAGTAGCAATTCAAAAAGCAAATAATGAAGTAAGTAGAAATGAAAAAATATCAAAGGAAAAAATAGAAGAAATCATCAAATATATTGTTGAATTAAATAAACCAAGAATATTAGTTGAAGATATCCAAGATATAATAGAAGAAAAACTTATGGAATTTGGTAAATATCAATTAGCTAAAAAATATATTACATACAGATATACACGTGAATTAGTTAGAAAAGCAAATACAACAGACCAATCTATCAAAGAACTTATCGAAGGTGAAAATGATTATTGGAATAATGAAAATTCTAATAAAAATGCAAAAGTTGTTACAACACAAAGAGATTATTTAGCAGGAATTACAAGTACAGACATCACTAGAAGATTTTTGCTACCAGAAGATATAGTTAAAGCACATGATTCAGGAATCATACATTTTCATGATGCTGATTATTTTGCACAAAATGCTTTGCATAACTGCGAATTAATTAACTTAGAAGATATGCTACAAAATGGAACTATAATAAATGGAGTAATGATAGAAAAACCACACCGTTTTATTACTGCTGCAACAATTGCAACACAAATTATTTTAGCTGTAACATCTTCTAGCTATGGTGGCGCAACTATAACACTTAGCCATTTAGCACCTTTCGCAAGAGAAAGTTATGAAAGATATCTAAAAAAATATAAAGATAGAGGTCTTGATGAAAAAACATCTAAAGAATTTGCAAGACAAGATATGAAAAAGGAAATATCAGATGGTGTACAAACATTTAATTATCAAGTAAATTCTATGACAAACACAAATGGTCAAGCACCATTCCTATCAGTATGTATGTACCTAGGAGAAACAGAAGAATATAAAGAAGAACTAGCAATGATAATAGAAGAATTTTTAAACCAAAGAATATTAGGATTTAAAAATGAGAAAGGTGTATATATTACACCAGCTTTCCCAAAATTGCTATATGTTTTAGAGGAAGACAATATTCATGAAAATAGTAAATATTGGTATTTAACAGAGTTAGCAGCAAAATGTACAGCTAAAAGATTAGTACCTGACTATATTTCAGAGAAAAAAATGTTAGAATTAAAAATAGATAAAAATGGAAATGGAAATTGCTATCCATGTATGGGTTGCCGTTCATTCTTAACACCATATGTTGATCCAAAAACTAATAAACCAAAATATTATGGAAGATTTAATCAAGGTGTTGTTACAATCAATTTAGTTGACGTTGCGCTATCTTCAGGAAAAGATATGGATTTATTCTGGGATATTTTCGAACAGAGATTGGAACTATGCCACAAAGCATTGCAAGTAAGACACCAAAGATTGAGTAAAGCTACAAGTGATGTTGCACCAATATTGTGGCAACATGGAGCTTTAGCAAGATTAGGAAAAGGTGAAAGTATACATGAATTATTACACAATGGATATTCTACAATTTCATTGGGATATGCAGGATTGTATGAATGTGTAAAATATATGACAGGTCACAGCCATACAGATAATGGTGAAGGTAAAGAATTTGGTCTAAATGTAATGAAAAAATTAAATGATAAATGCAAAGAATGGAAAGCAGCAGAAAACATTGATTATAGTGTATATGGAACTCCAATAGAATCTACAACATATAAATTTGCAAAATGTTTAAAAGAACGCTTTGGTGAAATCGAAGGAATTACAGATAGAGATTATATTACAAACTCATACCATGTGCCTGTTTTTGAAGAAATAGATGCATTTACAAAATTAAAATTGGAAAGCGAATTCCAACAATTGAGTCCTGGTGGAGCAATTTCATATATTGAAACACCAAATCTACAAAATAATATACCAGCAGTTTTGCAAGTAATTAAATTTATATATGATAACATTATGTATGCAGAATTGAATACTAAATCTGATTATTGCCAAAAATGTGGCTTTGATGGAGAAATACTTATAGATGAGAATCTAGAATGGTATTGCCCTAACTGCGGAAACAGAGACCATAATACTTTAAATGTTGCAAGAAGAACTTGTGGTTATATAGGAAGTAACTTCTGGAACAAAGGAAGAACACAAGAAATTAAAGAGAGAGTTTTACATATTGATAATAAAGATGATTAGAGAGGTTAAAAATGCGATATAATAAAATCAGAAAAATGGATATTTCAAATGGACCGGGTGTTAGAGTATCACTTTTTGTACAAGGATGTACTTTTAACTGTAAAGGTTGTTTTAATCAAGAAACACATGATTTTAATGGTGGTAAGGAATTTACAGATGATGTAATTGAACATATTTTAAATTTATGTGAAAATGAAAATATAGAAGGTTTATCAATTTTAGGTGGAGAGCCATTACATCCAAAAAATATAGAAGGTGTAACTAAACTTGCAAAAATGTATAAAGAAAGGTTGCCTGATAAAAGTTTATGGATTTGGACAGGATACTTGTTTGATAAAGATTTGCAGGGAAAAGAGATACTTAATTATGTAGATGTTATTGTAGACGGTCAATTTGTAGAAGAATTAAAAGATCCAACTTTAGAGTGGAGAGGCTCATCTAACCAAAGGGTTATAGATGTAAAACAA
>CANRBU010000019.1 GCA_947628925.1 uncultured Clostridia bacterium
TGACAATATCTTCCTGTTACGTTTGATACACTTATACATATTCCAAATTTTCCTCTATTAGTTCTCACATATTCTCCAACTTCAATTTTATCTTCGTTCACAGTTTCTCCTCTCTTACCAAAAAGTCATATAATTTTTCTGCTGTTGATACATCTATAATAGTTCCGTCTTTTTCAGTTATACAACCGTCCTTGTATTTTTTACCATATTCTAGATCATATATCCACCAACTTATTGTGTCTTCATCGTTAAACATTATCTCTAACAGCCTTATTACTATATCCTCATGGCATATCATTAAACTACCTGCGTTTGTAAAATCTGATATTATACAATCTGTACTTTCTTTTATTATTTTGTCAATTTCATTTTTTGTCTTTTCTGTTTCTTCTAGCCTTTTCATTATTCTTATAAATTCTTCTTTACTAATTTTGTTCATATTCCCTCCTACTTAAAATCATTTACTTTTATCTTAACAATTAGCCTTTAAGTATTCTAAGAATGCTAGCCAGCATTCTTCATCACATTTGTCGCCATATCCATATTCCTTTTGCTGTTCTATATCTCTTATAATTACTTTTTTATCTTTTTCTAGCAATAAATGTGTATTATTTCTTATAAATTCACAAGTCCATTTTACCATGTACGTTCTTCTTCCTAACGCATATCTCACAGAGCCTACTAGCATTGCACTTATATCTGATATTTCCCCATTTATTGTTACTGATATTTGTGTCATTTAATTTTCCTCCAATCCTAGTTCTTTTAAGGTATATTCTTTATTTACTTGCATATTTCCAAATTTGATTCCAATTTCTATTTTATAAGTTAGTCCGGTTTGTAATACAATAAATATATCTTCTTCTCTTCTTATAATCCTATCTACTTTCCCATTATTAAGTCCCTCAATAATTTTTATATATAATTTCAAAAACTCTCTTTCCTCTTCGGTCAACAACTCTTTCTTTTCTTCTACTACTTCATATTTTGGTCGTTCTATCTTTAAGATTTCTGCATAATTTTTGTTTAATAAATCTTTTTTAAGTCCATTGCCAGATACTACTAAAGTTATTATTTCTCCTGTTTTTATTGACTTAAATGTTACTTTATCTCCTACTTGTATATCCATTTACTTTCCCTCACTTTCACATATACTTTTTATACATTTTGCATCAAATAAAATTGGTTCTATTTTTTCTAATATGTAATATTTATATGGCTTTTCTAATCTTATTTCGCTTTTTATTGCCTCTAGCTTATCTAGTATATTAGATATACAACTTTCTATTCTTGTTTTTTCATACTCTTCCATTTACTTTTCCTCCTTCTGTTCACTTCTTTTCTAAATTTTTTTGAATATTTATATAATATATCATGCACCACTTCACAATTTGCTTGTGCTGTAGTTAATGGATTTACTATATACCAATCTTTTCCTAACAGGTATTCTTGTAAAAAATTTAATGCCTCTTGTGGGTTTAATGGTGGTGGAAACATATTATCTTTTTGCCAATTATTATCTAACCACTTTGAAAATTCCATTTACTTCTCCTCTACTTTCTCTTCAAAATATTGTTTTATGCAAATTCGACAATCTTGAATACATTTATCTTTTATCATTTCTTCATAACAAAAATTTTTCAAATTACATCCGCTGCAGTATTCGTATTCATCAATCATTTCATCTATTATTTTATTTTTCTTACTTATTTCTTTATATAACTTAACTGATTCGCCTTTTACTTCATCTATCATATTTACATCGTATTTGTGTTCCATCTCTTGTGCTTGTATTTGATTTTCTAGTTGAGCTATGTATTGTAAAAGTGTTTTTTTCATCTTCATCATTTTGTTCTTGACTATACAAAATTGCAAAACAAATATCATTTAAGCTATTTTGTATTCGTTCTTTTGCCTTTTCTATTTCTTCTTTACTTAACATCTAACCACCCTAATTCTTTACATGTATTTGTTATTGCATTATGCAAATTCATATCTATATCAATTATACATTCACTTTGCCAATGTCCTTGTGATGCACAATATTTTAACCATTCTGTTTCAAATTCTTGTGCAGACCAAGTCTTACTATCTTTTGGGATAAACATTTCCCAACAAACATGGTATCTTTTTAATTGCTTATCAAAAGTTATAGAATATTTATTAGTTTCTCTATCTAGTTTATAAAGTAATGTACTTTCATTATCTAAATATTTATAAAAGCCTAATTGTTCTAATGTCTTATTCATTCCACCCTAGCTCCTTTACCTACTACATATTCAATTCTTGCCTTAGCTATATCGCAATATTCCTTTTCTTTTTCTATTCCTATGAAAGTATAATTTGCGTTTCTTTCGTTATTCTCATACATTGCAGCTTTACCAGTAGAACCACTACCCATAAATGGGTCAAGTATTACGGCACCTTTAGGGGCTACTAATCTTATTAAGTATTGCATAAGTGCTGTTGGTTTGACAGTGGGATGAGTGTTTTTTCTAGGATTATTACTTCTATTCATAGGAACATTTGAAGAAGACAATTCTGGATTTCTATCACAATCTATTTTTTCTTCAAAGTCATCTAATCCTTCATCTCTGTCTTTTTTACTTGCTTTAGCACAATAAAAGTATCTACATGCAGACCCTTCATCATTATATGCTTCCCATTTTTGTGTTGGTGGATATTTTCCATATACATTCTGATTTTTTTCATATTGACTAGTAATGTTACCATTTTTCCTAGTATAAGGCATTGCTCCACATACTTCGTCAAAAGTTATTTGTTCGTAAGTTAGAATAACATTTGATGGAAAACGACCTTCTAGTTTTAACTCTAATGTTTCCTTATAGCGACCACTTTGTTTATAAATTGAATTTACATCATCTTGTTTTTTCATGACTTTACATTCTTCGTTGTGTTCAACTCTACATTCATCAATATTAATTCCACCAACACCATTTTCTATTATATTATCTACTAAAGTTCCGCCCAAATGGTTTTCTTGCTACTATTATTGGCTCATAAGCTGGTTTTAGACATGTTCCCCAACCTTGCCATTCATTTTGTGCTTCTTTAATATCATATTCTCCCGCTAAAATACCAGTACCAGCTTTTTCCTGTGCTTCTGTCAAATTAAAAGCTTTAGATGTACTTCCACTTTTACCTTTGCCAACAACCTTACTTTCTACACCGTTTTTTTTATCAATAGCAAGTCCAATATTCATTGACTTTGGAAATCCACTGCCATATAACCACATAATGCAATCTCTTATTTCAAATCCTGCGTCTTCTATGCTACAGGCTATCCTGTGATAAGTTCTTGTGCCTCCAAATGCTAATAAATAGCCACCAGGCTTTAATACTTCATAGCATTTTTGCCACATTGCTACATTATATTCAATTCCTGAACCATCCCATTCTTTACCCATAAAACCCTTACTAAGTCTATTAAATGCACCATCTTTGCCATACTGAGCAGGAGCGGAATTTTGCTTACCAAATCTTTTTGTTATACTTGTTAGACCATATGGTGGGTCTGTAATTATTGCATCTATTGAATTTTTATCTATTGTATCTAATGCTTTTAAGCAGTCATCGTTTATTATTTTATACATTTATTTCAACTCCAGTTTATCTAACATTTCAATAAATTCTTTATGCTGTTTTCTAAAATCAATACAGTCTAATATACAACATATTCCCTGTATAAACATTAATGTTAATTGTGGTAATATGATATATGCAGAATTGTACTCAACGTGCAATATATTTAAAATGACAGACAATAAGCTCAAACATAAAACAGATATTAATGTTATATTGCATATCTTTGTATATGGATTCATTTTTCCTCCCTTCTATGCAATGATAAGTTCTAAACTAATAAGAATTATACTTAGTATCATATACATTATTTTGCATTTTCTTTTTTTGACTATAAACGATAATAAACAAAATAGCCATACAAATAAAACCATTGTTAATCTAATACTCTTATTAAAACTCATAATAGGATCTTCTTTCCAGAACTAATGGCTGTAGTCTGAGTATTAGGGGGCAACTACATTTAACTTGGTTATACTCACTAGCACCATCTTTTCTAATATTTTCCTGTATCATTACCATAATTTTGTTTAGTCTTTTCTATAAACTCTTCCATAGCCTTTATTACATCATCTCTATTAGCATTTGATACATACATAAGTTGTCCTTCTGTGTTAAAATGGAAACTTAAAAGCACAAATCCAAAATCTTCTGGTAATTCATTTTTTATCATTTTTCCAATATCTTGTAGCTTTGCTTTTACTTCTTCCTCTAATTTGTTTAATTCTTCCATTATTGTTTTTCCTTTCTTATTTTTTTAAATACTTCTAAATCATAACATTTTTCGCATACCGCATAGCCAAAACCAATATCAGTATGTATTTCTAATGAAGTATAACTATCTCCATATTTTATTTTTTTGCCACAATGTGGACAATTTACAATTTCGTCCATATCATCACAATATGTCGTGCAATTCCAGTTATCTGGTATATTATAAGGCTCATATTGATGTTTCTGGTAGTTCCATTTGTTTAATGTACTCATTTTCTCCTTTTTCCTTTCTCCTTATTTCTTGCATTGCTTCAGTTATCTTTGTGAATAAGCCTTCTTTATCGTCAAATAAGACGAGATTTTCTTCTTTTTTGTCAATGCAGGATTCTTTAAGTATATAATAGATTTCGTCTTTTTTTATACAAATTTCGTCTATAAAATCATCGTATACTCTTATTTCTCCATTTGTTTCATATATTACCCATACTCTTTCGTCTATATAAAACTTGTTATGTATTTCCATATAATTTTTAACTCCTCTCTGAACTTTATTTACATTGCTGAAAAATAAATTTTTAAATATTTTTTCTAATACAGTTACAACAATGCTATTTCCTGCTTGTTTATATAATTGTGTATTGCTTGTAGGTATTGCTTCAGCTTTTTCAAAATCTTCATCAGAAAAGCCCATAAGTCGCCAACATTCTTTTGGTGTAAGTTTTCTGATTTTTAAATTTTCAATAACACCCATATTATCATTTGCCATTAGTGTTTGTGAAACTTGATGTCCGACTCTCCCCCTTCGTGTTGTACTATTAGAATATTGTAAATTTATACTATCGCCATCAATAGCTTCATCATATCCTTTTTTGGTTGCATTTTTTATTGCTATTTTAGGTTCAGTATTACCACCTTGACATGTATGTATTGTTGGACTTAATCCATCTTCTGAATATACTCTTGTACAACATTCGTTTATTTTATCCCATTTACCGCCTATTAAGTTTCCTACTTGTATACATTTTTCAACCATCATAGGAGATTTATAATCACTTGCTGTTAAAGTTCTTGCTAATCCTAATTCATTATATACAGTGTTTGATTGATGTTGTTTTCCATTTTCTGATTTTTTTATAAATCCAAATGCATTTTCATTTTCTATTTTTATAAGATTTTCCAGTTGATTTTCACTTATATAATATTTTTCATCTACTGTGTTTTCCAACATATCTTTTAACTTTAATTTTAATTCTTCTTTAGGAGGAAATTCAAAATCTAAATCTTCTTTTATGCTAATAGTGAAAACTCTTTCTCTGTTCTGAGGAATACCATAATCTTTAGCATTTAAAACTTGATAATAATTTTTATAACCAAGTTCTTGCATTTTTTCTAAGTACTTATCAAAATTATGTCTGTGTTTTTGACTGAGTATGTTTTTGACATTTTCCCATAGCACATATTTTGGTTTTATTTGTTCAACTATTCTTAATGTTTCATACATTAGGCTACTTCTTGTTCCGCTATTTTCATCTCCACCTGCTTGTTTACCTGCCAAACTAAAATCCTGGCATGGACTACCGATGTGTTATTAAGTCTATATTGTCAAATGTTTTGTTGTAGGTTCTAATATCTTGACATTGAAAGTTAGTTCCATGTATAGCATTAAAACTTGCCATGGCATATTTATCTATTTCAACTGCATCTACTATTTCTAAATCTATACCAATATTTTTTAATGCTTTACTACAAGCACCTATTCCTGCAAATAACTCAATTATTCTCATTGTTCATTACTCCATTTTATTTTTGTATTATCATTTACTATTGCGTCATATTCAACATTGTTTTCTTTTAATTCTTCTATACAGTCAGCAACACTTAAATGACCTGTTCTGAAACTATCAACATTTTCCCATATGCGTAACATTATTTCAGGCAATCTTTTTTTGCCAAATCCACATACATATCTTAGAGTATAAGCAACTGCAATATTATAAATATCTAAATATTGCTCTATTGCTTTTTGAGTTTCTTTTTCGCAATTAGAAATCATGTCATAATATACTTCGTCTACCCATTTGCGTAATTTTTTAGGATCATCAAAAACTTTTGTTAATTGTTTTTCTTGTCTTTTTGTTAATTCCATATGCACATCTCCTAACCTAGAATAATACTTCTTCATCATCTTTTAAATCTATGATGTCCAATACTTCTAATTCTGTTGTCGTTATGCTTCGTGATGTGTCTAATGACGACAAATTTTCTCTTTTTACTTTGCATTTTAATATTGCTTTTTCTCTTTCGCTTGAATAATTACTGTTATGTAAATCTTCTTTTCTACAAATATACAAATATCCATCTCCATAGTTGCTTGGTTTCATAATCTCGCCTATTTTATATTCATAATTTGAGTCATAAAAACTAAAATATTTTCCATCTTTTTTATGAACATATTTATAAAAAATAAAATCTTTTGGAATAATTGTGTTTGCTATTTTCTTATATTTTTTTGAATTTTCAGTTATTTCTTCTTTATCTATTTTTGCATAATGTTCCTTTCCAAAATATAAATACGTTTGCTCTTTTTCTATTTCAAAATATGGAATTTTATAATCTAACAGAGTTCTATATCTCTCAAAATCATCATCAATTTTAAGAATTTCTGACATAAAAGCATTTACTCTTTCATTTTTTAAATTTGTAAATTCTATGTTATCTATTTGCTTAATGACATTACTTAAATTAAATTTCTTTTTTCTTTTTATTTCTGCCATAATGTCTTCGCCGTACATTCCACCTAAATGTTTTTCTATGTCATCATAACTTTTTATTGATAATTCATTTATAGCAAGAATTATTTTTATTAGTTCTGAATTGTTTATATTAAATCCTTTTTCAGTATATTTTTTAATTCTTAGTCCTGATATAAGTGGAAAAGCTGTTGTGGGATTAAATATAATCTCTTTTTTTGCAATATCTTTCAAAAAATCTTCATGTAAAACAAATTTCCCTTTTTGCATATCATAAGCTCCCATACAAATTGTAAAATCAAAATCTGTAAAAATATCTTCTGGTTTTTGATAATAATTCATGAAAATAAATTGAACTACAATATCATTTATTTTAAAGGTTATAGCCTTTTTACTTATATGAACGATATATTCTCCCTCAAATTCATTTATTAAACAATTAAATAAATCCGCTTTACTTTTAAAATAAATATCAAAATCATTTATTTCTGACTTAGAAAAAATACTAGTGATACTTCCTCCTGCTATATAACAATCATAATTTTTAATTTTTTCGTATATGTTGTCTAACTTGTATATTAATAACGCTTTTTCTTTGGGATAATTTTTTGTTATAATTTTACCCATTTTATAAGTCCTCTTTTCTGATTTCAGTTATTTGCATATCTTTGTAAACATACTCAAATAGCTTTTTCTTTAGCTTATATACTTCGTTTCTATACCCTTTTGTATCTTCTATGACCTTTTTTCCTGTACGTACATCAACATATACAAAATCAGCGATATAAGTTATTGCTCTTATTGTTTTATTGCCTTTTTTATAACGTGGCTGTAACTCAAAAGATACTTGCCTTTGTAAATTCTTTATTTCTCCAGCACGTTCAAGGATTTTTAATTGACGGTATCGAGAATATTCAAGTAGCGAATCAAACTCTTGTCCGTCTGCTACAATTTTTTCATTCCCATATTTACTTCTGCTTATATGCATTATCAATAGTTTATTTCTCCTTTCCTAGTTGTTTAATATCCATTTTATCAACTAGTTGTTTTGTAAAATCTTTCATACTCTGTGGCAATAGCTTGTCCTTTTTTTCTCTTTCAAGTAGCAATTCAAACTGTTTTAAAAATTGACCTTTTACAACAGTATTTACTTCTTGGCTAGAACACATAGCTAATTCTTTAACTTGTCTAACAGAGCCAAAGAATTTTTTAACAATTGGAGAAGCGGTATCAAATTCTTCTTCGGTCATATAAATACCATTACTAATCATGGAATAAGCTTCTTCCCATGCTTCTATTGCTGTTATTGTTGGCATAGAATTCGTCAATTCTAATGCATTTTTTCGTATCTCTGCAATAGTAGGTGGATAAGGTATCTCTATCATAGCTTTTTTTACCGCTTGTAATACCAAATTGTATTCTAAATCTCCTAAACACGCATACCAGCTAGTAATCATAAGCTCTTTCTCTGGCTTACTTTTTTGAGAAATAGCATTATAATTTCCCGCTAATAGGCTTATTACTTGTATAGTTTCTTGTTTATTCATTTTTAGCCTCCTCCCAGAGTTGTTTAAAGTCGTCAAAAGAACTTTGGTCTACAGTTTCATCTTCCCACCTACGTTGGTTTAACCATGTAGAGGGATGGGGGATAAACCTTCCACCATCTTTTTGCCAGTCCCTACTAGCCCTAAATTGTTCCAAACTATCCATGATAGAACTAAACAATTCATTCGACGGTGTGTTTTTCATAAACCACTCTTTGACTTTTTGCTTTTTTACTTTTCTAGGATAAGCACTATAAAATTTATTAAACTGTGTTTCCCAAGTTTCTAATACAACTGGGTCATTGCCCTCGGTCAAAACTTGTTTTTGACCTTTTTCTTTTTCTTTATTTTCTTTTTCTTTAGTTTCCTTTATTTTATTTTCTTTTATTTTACTTTCCTTTACTTTACTTTGGTTTTTTTCGGTTTCATTTTGAAAACCGTTCGGTTTTTTTTCGGTTTTTGGTGGTCGACCGCCCAACTTTCCATTTGCTTGATTTATAGCCTTTTTTCTCTCGTACTCTAACATTCTATCTAATAAAGATTCACTGTAAAATTTTTGGTCTTCTTCTACAAATAATTTATAATCATCTATACATTTTTTTATGTATTCTTCGATGTCAATATTTGTATTGGTTAAAGTTTTAATTGCTCTGTATGTGTTTTCATTAAGATCTAATTTATAATCTTTTTCATTTCGTAACATTTCTATAATTACCCAAAATAAGCCATAACCGTTCAAGAGCATAATCAGCTCTCATATTAAGTATTTTTATGTCTGTAATAGCATTACTATCATGAGAAAAATAATATGTTTCTTTTGGCATATTTAACATTCTCCTTCGGATTCATCTCCTATTTTTTCTAATAAGTTTTTTAAAGCTTGTTTTATCTCTTTGTTTGCGTTATCCAAATATATTGTCTGCACTTCTACTTTGGATTTTTTTGGATTTGATTTTTTGAAAAAGTCTGTAAATATATTTTTCTTGTTTCTCTTTTGAAAATCCACATGTTTGTACTTATTCTCATATAAAACTGTTTTTATTATGTCTAAAATCTCATCTCTGCTAAGTATCTCTTCTTCATATACTGCTGAAAGTATTGCAGTTAATTCTTCTTTAGTAGATGTTGTTGAAGTTTCTTCTATTTCTAGTTTATGGCTTCGTGAATCAGCTTTTATCATTTTTACACCTTCTTTCTGTATAATCTTGTCCAAATTCTTTTATAAACAATTCTTTTCCGTATTTTGCTATAAAAGCTTTTTGACCTATTATTTGATATTTTTGTTTTATTTTTTGTTTATCTTCTACTAATCTATGACAATGAATACAAGCTCCAACACATAATCCCCATTTAATACTTTTTAGTCTATTTATGCCACCAATAAGTTCATGAATTGATTCTGCTTCATTGCCACAAAAGAAACATACTGACATATCTTCTTGAATAATGCTAAATCTTTTGCTTTCTTTTTTCTTTAATGCTTTTGTCTTTTTGGGTATATCTTTAATTGCCTTATATTGCCTTTTAGGACAGTTTTTACATTTGCTTAATATAATTTCACTCTTTGACATAGTACAATAAAAATATGACTTATATTTTCGTTGCCTTTTCCTTAAATACATACAATACATTTTATAAAATATCTTTACTCATTCGTAATGCTCTCTCATCTTCCCATGCTTGTCTAAACCAACTTCTAGTCGTTATATGTAGTTCTTGCAATTGTCGATATTTTTGATAACAATAATCGCTAAAATCCATTTTTCGTAATCCATATTCTTTTGCTATTTTAGAAGCATTACTTTGTATTTCTGACCACCTGGTACCTAGTAGCCATGTATCTTTTTGTAATTGTAATAATGTTTCTTTATCCGTTATATCAACATTTTGGAAAGTTTCGGCAACTTTTCTAAATTGGTTCATATCGTATTGTACTAACGGTTCAAATTGGCTTTTAATAATTTCCATTTAACTCCTCCTAAAAAGGTAATTCTTTTTTTGTTTCATCAGTAGTTTCTTTTATATTTTCTTCTTGTTTACCTTCTTGCTCTTTTTTCAATTCTTCATATTCTTTAATATACAAATCTAATTGTGTTTCTTGTAAGTTTATAGCTTTTTTAATTTTTTCTTTTATCCAATTTGCTATTTTGTCATAATTTATCCATGTATTTGGATCGTATGTATCAAATATGAAAGTATCTTTTGCTGGTTCTATTTTTACTCCTTTTGGCATACTCATAATACTTGCTATATTTGTATAAATTTGTCCATTGTTACCTTCTTTTTGAATAAGTTGTAACTGACATGGTACATTTAATACATTTTTTAAATCAAACCCTTCTAATTCTTCTTTTGAAAATATTTTCCCTCTCCAAGCTTCTAAATCTTTTCTTAATGTACTTTTTTCTGCTAAACTTAATGTATATTCTTTACTAATAACTCTTGGTAATTCTTCATCATTTACTTTTATTGTTTCTCCTAAAATATTCCAAATTATCATACCTTTTCTTTGTTGTTTTCCAAACATTGAATTTTCTTGAATACCTAAATCTATTATTTGAGTTGCTATTCCTTGATATACTCCTGGTTCTAATGGTGGTATGTTACTATTTCCTTCATTTTTTACAATAATACTCATATTTCATCTCTCCTTATAATTTTGATTTCTTTTTTTAATTTTTCTAAATAATCTTCAAAACACATTTCTTTTATTGTTTCTTCATCACTAACATTTTCATTTACTAAAATAAAACCTACTTTTCCATTTAATTCATAATCTACTTTTTTATACGTTTCCATGTTTTACCTACCTTATAATTGTTGTTGCTTCTTCATTAATTTTTATTCCTGATACTTCAAATGGTTTTCCTAAAGCTTTCATAACTTTATATTGTTCTATTAAGTAATTTTGACCAATCTTACTAAGTTCCAATAAAGGAACATCATTTAATTTTGCGGGTACTTTTTCAATATCTGTTACTTCTACAGTATATTTAACTCTTACTCCCATTCCTTGTACTTTTGGTGTTTCTACTACTTTTTCTGGTAATGTAGTTTTATTCATTATGTCATTAATTTTAGCTTGTGCTATTTCAGTATTCCCATCTTCCATATCCTTTTGTGCTTCTTCTAATTGCTTCTTTTGCTCTTCTTGTTCTTTTCTTAAACGTTCTTCTTCTGCTTTTTTTAACATCATAACTTTGGTGTTATATTCATTCATTAAGCCTCTTATATCTTTTTCAGTATCTTCTAAAGGCTTTAACAATTTATCTCTTTCGTTTTTTATTTTGTCGTAACTTTCTCTTGCTGCTGTTACCATAGGTTTATAAAAATCTTTAACTACGGTCTGTCCTTTTTTGATTCTTTTAATAAAATCTGCAGCTTGTTGCAATTCTTCTTCATTTGAAATAATTATACTTTCTGCTGTATCTTGTATCATTTGTACTGACTGCTCCAAATCTTCTTTTTGGTACATAAGACTTCTCCTTTCCTAAAAATTTGACTTTTGCTTTTTATTTTGTTATAATAGGAAAAAATAATAATAGTTTTCTAAAAGATGTGTTTTCTGAAAAGAAGGCACATTTTTATTTGACTAAATTTTCTATAGGTATATCTAATGCTTTAGCTAATTTGACAAGTGTATCATAGGTCGTTCTTCTTTTTCCTGTTTCTATATTAAAAACGGTTTCTCTGGTAACTCCACTTTCTAATGCTAACTTACGTCTACTATAACCTTTTTCTAATCTGTATTTTTTTAAATTGTCACTTAACATTTTTTCCTCCTCATTTACTAAAAAAGCAATAAAAAAAATAGTAAATTTCTTTACTATTTATGTTTATATATCAACTTATTTTTATTTATATTTGTGTCATATTTTTTACGATAATCAAAGTTTTGTGTAAAAAGAAGTAGGACTTCAAACATATATCTATAATACCTGTACTTCTTGCTATATCTTCATTACAGCCTCTATTATATCCTTATTTTAGACAATAAACTATATTACTTTTATTTTAAATCGCTTTATAATCGATTCTC